>NZ_JBFRRH010000115.1:0-62904 GCF_041472995.1 Vibrio sp. 10N.261.46.A3
TAATTGCGGTGCGCAACTTTATTTCTTAATTCAAAGGTAGGTAGTTATGAATTCTCAACAGTTAAGAGACTATTCTCGTCAAACGGTTCGTTTACTTGGCATGCTTGATAAGCAGTGTGGCGATGTCGACCTCACTCCAGTCCAGGCTCATACTTTTGGTGAAATCCAGTTACAGCCAATCACCATCAACCAATTGGCGCAGCAACTCAACGTAGATAAATCCAATGCTAGCCGCACTGTCACGGGTCTGATCAAGCTTGGTTTAGTTAAGAGCCTAGAGAATCCAGCAGACAAGCGTAGCCAATTAATCGCCCTAACCGCTCAAGGTGTTGATGCGTTATCTCAACTCGACCAGCAGCAAAGCATCTTCTTTGAAAAAGTACTTTCGGCACTCAATGACAACGAACAACAACTGCTTAAGCAAGGACTTGAGAGCTATTTAAAAGGGCTAACGAAAGCATGCCAAGCCGATGAGTTTGTATTACGCCCACTCACAGAGTCAGACAACCAACAATTAGCCGAAGTCATTCGCCAAGTTTCGGCTGAGCATGGACTCACAGAAGATAAAGGCTATGGCGTGGCCGATCCGACACTCGACGATATGTACTCTGTCTATAGCCAAGCGAATGCAATGTACTGGGTTATCGAACACAACGGAAAGATCGTCGGAGGCGGTGGCTTTGCCCCTCTAGCAGGTAAACCCAATGTGTGTGAGCTGCAAAAGATGTACTTCTTACCGCAAACTCGAGGGCAGGGCCTAGCCAAGCGAATTGTCGCTTTGAGCTTAAAGCAAGCCAAACAACTTGGGTATCAACACATGTATCTAGAAACGACGGAATGCTTAGGTGCTGCGGTCAAACTCTATGAGAAGCTTGGGTTTGAGCACCTTGACTCAGCTTGGGGAGAGACAGGCCACGACGCTTGTGAGGTTGTCATGGCCAAATCGTTATAAGTAGAATACACCGCTATAGCGAAAGAAGATGGCGCTAAAATACAAGGAGTTAACGTAGAAAGTTACTGACGCAAGAGGTTGGGTTCAAGGCAACAAAAGAACTCTCTTCTTGCCCATCAAGTACCACTTCTAATGGGTATAGATGCTTAGGGTTAGGATTCTCAATATCAAAAATGATAGGAGCTTCGACCTGGAACACGACGCCAGTATGTTCAGCGCGCACATCAATCGGCATTACGAGAGTCATACCATTAAACTTGATGGATGCCGATACTAACCCCGCCTTTAGCGTTTGATAGATAACATCCACTTTAAACTCACAGCCGCCACCGTGGTGCCAGATCTGCTCTGTGACAACTTGCTCTAGCTTGACGTTTCGAACGAACTGCAGGTATGGCGCTTGCCAAATCCCGATACGTGAATCAGATTTAGCGATAGCTTGTGAAGAGATAGACTCATCCATGTCTTCTTCAAGCAATAGGCTCTCCTCTTCTTCAAGGAAAAGGATCTCGAAACGGTTTCGGCCGGACTGCATATAAGGACGGATATCTTTACGGTATTCAGCTTGGCTGCCATCACAATCAAAAACAGCCACACCATTAAGTCGAACTTCAGCAAAGTAATCGACTCCTGCCATCACTAACTCAACAAATGGACACGCCAACATAGCGTCATCTACTTCGATGTCGTGCATCAGGTGCCACTCTTGCTCTGCAATTTCATTTTCACTCAAGCTATCAGGTAGCTTTGAGCTTAACGGAGCCGGAAAAGTGATGTCATCTTGTGGGATAGAGAGATCCGTCAGTGGCGAAATTTGCCAAAGACCATCGAGAAGCAACCGCATATCATTCCTTGAGCTAGATCAATTTTGACCGCATTATAATGAATGAATGCATATAAAGACATTTATTTTTCTGAGGGCAAAAAAATGCCAGCTCGAGGCTGGCATTTTTTAAAATTGGGAAAGAATTACTCTTCGCCTTCATCATCTTCGTCTGGGTAGATAGCATCTTCACCTTCGTAGTAAGTGCCCCAGCCGTCGTAGATAATGTCAAACTTCTCTGCAAGGTTTACAAGCTTCTCAACTTGCTCATCAATCGCTTCTGCATTCAGAGTACATTGCATCGTTGCATCACAACAAAGTAGCTTATTGCCATCTTCGTCTTCTGTCTCTTCAGCTTCAAGCACTTCAAAGCCCATTTTGAATGCTTCAACAACCGCTTTCTCAAGCACATCGAAATCTTCAGCAAATAGGTGATGCTCGATATCGTATAGAGCTTCAGGATCGCTACCATCTTCAATTAATGCTGTAATGATGTCGCGAGTCTCTTCCTTTTGAAATTCAATTAATTCCGCTACTGATAGATATTCATCTTCGTGAGACATGTGTCTGCTCCAGAGTGTTGACTATGAAAAGATCAAATTTGATTGCCACGAAATATGGCACGGATCGTCCAGAAAAGCCACCCAGATCAAGCCTAGAAAGGTAAGTTTATCGCGAGATCGCAGCGCCAATATCAATTCAAAAGTGAAATCAAAATCACAGAAACAAATTTTCAACATTTTATTAACCGCGCCGTATTTTAGCATTTCGTTTTTGTGGCCACTTTAGAGCTTATTGAATAAAACTTGCGTGATTAGTCACGTTAGGTGCATACGCTAAACCGCTTTTTGGGTGCATAAATCCTCAGCTTGTTATCAAAAAGTGCATAATAGTGAATAAAAAATCACGATTAATAAGCAAAATTCAATTCTAACAAGCCACGAATTGAGCATAGATCCTCAAAAACGTTGTTCCGTTCGATAGCCAGTTAGTTGGAGTTTAATCTGTATAAACTTAAAAATTACAGGTTTTATGACCAATTATTAGCCAAATACCTTGTATTAACTCAATCTACAAAACTTGCATATTACGGACAAGCTTGTCATAAATAGACGCTGGATTAATAGTAAGGATGCAAAATGAGTAAGCTGTACGTTGGCTCCGAAGTCGGTCAATTGAGACGAGTTCTCCTAAATAGACCTGAAAGAGCACTCACCCACCTCACCCCTTCAAACTGTCATGATCTTCTATTTGATGATGTACTTGCCGTTGAAGCCGCTGGTGAAGAACATGATGCCTTTGCAGAAACGCTGCGCAGCCAAGACGTAGAAGTGCTACTGCTGCACGACCTGCTAGTAGAGACGCTTGCCGTATCTCAGGCTCGTGAGTGGTTGCTGAATACTCAAATCTCAGATTTCCGTTATGGGCCGACTTTCGCCCGTGACTTGAGAAACTACCTTGCTCAAATGGATAATGAGCATCTAGCAACGATCTTACTCGGTGGCCTGGCTTACTCTGAGCTTCCTATCAAATCATCATCGATGCTGCCTAAAATGCATCGACCACTCGATTTCGTTATCGAGCCACTGCCTAACCACCTATTTACGCGAGATACTTCTTGCTGGGTTTACGGTGGTGTATCGCTTAACCCAATGATGAAGCCTGCACGTCAACGTGAAACGAACCACCTGCGTGCTATCTACCGCTGGCACCCAGTGTTCGCAGGCCAAGATTTCATTAAGTACTTTGGTGACGAAGACCTTCACTACGACAACGCTAACATTGAAGGCGGTGACGTACTGGTTATCGGTAAAGGTGCGGTACTGGTTGGTATTTCAGAGCGTACGAAACCACAAGGTGTCGAAAACCTAGCGGCTAGCCTATTTAGATCAGGCCAAGCGAGCGAAGTGATTGCGATCGATCTACCAAAACACCGCTCTTGTATGCACCTTGATACGGTGATGACACACATGGATATCGACACGTTCTCTGTCTATCCAGAGATCGTTCGTAAAGACCTCGACACTTGGCGCTTAACGCCAAAAGAAAACGGCGAAATGCGTGTCGAGAAAGCTGAAAACTACCTGTCAGCGATTGAAGGCGCACTAGGCCTTGATCAACTGAAGATCATCACAACCGGCGGTGATAACTACGAAGCTGAGCGAGAACAGTGGAATGATGCAAACAACGTACTGACTGTGAAACCAGGTACAGTGATTGGTTATGAGCGTAATGTTTACACCAATGAGAAATACGATAAAGCGGGTATCGAAGTTCTAACGATTCCTGGCAACGAGCTAGGCCGTGGTCGTGGCGGCGCGCGCTGTATGAGCTGCCCTATCGAAAGAGATGGTATCTAAGTCAAAGAGCTCAGTTAAACCGACACAATAACTTATCTAGGCCAGTATTCATTTACTGGCCTTTTTTATCAAATCAATAAAATAAATATTCACAAATATAGCATTTTTATGTTTAACTAGATTCTTCATTGATTCTATATACGCAAGGAGCGAGAGATGGCCTTTAATCTTCGCAATCGTAACTTTCTAAAACTTCTCGACTTTACTCCTAAAGAGATTCAGTTTTTACTCGACCTGTCTGCTGACCTAAAAAAAGCTAACTATGCAGGCACTGAGCAGAAGAAACTCAACGGCAAAAACATTGCTTTGATCTTCGAGAAAGCATCAACTCGAACACGATGTGCGTTTGAAGTGGCCGCCTTTGATCAAGGTGCTCAGGTCTCTTACCTTGGTCCTTCTGGTTCTCAGATTGGTCAAAAAGAATCAATGAAAGATACGGCGCGTGTATTGGGGCGTATGTACGATGGCATCGAATATCGTGGTTTTGGCCAAAGTATCGTTGAAGACTTAGGCGCTTATGCGGGCGTGCCAGTTTGGAATGGCTTAACCGATGAGTTCCACCCTACTCAGATTTTGGCTGATTTCCTCACTATGCTTGAGCATGGCCGCGGAAAACATCTGCACCAAATCAGCTTTGCTTATCTAGGCGATGCACGCAATAACATGGGTAACTCTCTGTTAGTCGGTGCCGCGAAGATGGGCATGGATATTCGACTTGTCGCACCTAAAGCGTTCTGGCCAGAAGAGCTGCTTGTCGAAGAGTGCCAAGCTATCGCGCAAAGCACAGGTGCCAAAATCACTCTAACGGAAGACGTTGCTGAAGGTGTTAAAGGCTGTGATTTCCTTTATACCGATGTTTGGGTTTCAATGGGCGAGGCGCCAGAAGCTTGGGACGAGCGTGTTGCGGTTATGACGCCTTATCAAGTGAACATGGATGTTATTAAGCTCACTGGTAACCCTCAAGTGAAATTCATGCACTGCTTACCTGCTTTCCACAACAATGAAACCGTGATCGGCCAGCAAGTCGCGGATAAGTATGGAATGAACGGTTTAGAAGTTACTGATGAAGTCTTTGAATCGGATTACTCAATTGTGTTTGATGAAGCTGAGAATCGCATGCATACCATCAAAGCGGTAATGGTTGCGACACTGGGTCAATAGCGAATACTGAAAGTAAACAAAAGCTTGATGTAATCGCTTGCGCTCACAAATTGAAAGCGTATAATTCTCGGCAATTTGTCTGAGAGTAGTGAAAATGACGCCAAGCAATGTTGTGATAAAACATAATGATATTGTGAAAACACATAATAAAATTGTGAAAACACCAAATATTGCTCGTAAGCTAAGATGCTTACCAGGCCGTCTATTCTGCTTTTCAGCACTTTTTTAAAGCCTCCCATTATGGGGGGCTTTTTTATGGCCAATACATTATTGTGGGGAAGAAGATCATGGCGAATTCGCTCTATCAAAAGCACATCATCTCAATTCCAGAGCTTTCTCGTGAAGAGCTAGAATTAATTGTTCAAACGGCAGGTCAGCTAAAGGCTGAACCAAACCCAGAACTCATCAAGAACAAAGTTGTTGCCAGCTGCTTCTTCGAACCTTCTACGCGAACTCGTCTCTCTTTTGAAACTGCGATTCAACGCATCGGTGGTGATGTGATTGGTTTCGACAGTGGTGGTAACACTTCACTGGCGAAGAAAGGCGAAACGTTAGCGGACTCGGTACAGGTTATCTCTTCATACGTTGACGCTTACGTGATGCGTCACCCTCAAGAAGGCGCAGCGCGTCTGGCTTCTGAGTTCTCAAACGGTGTACCTGTTATTAACGCAGGTGACGGCGCAAACCAACACCCAACACAAACGTTATTAGACCTATTCTCTATCGCTGAGACACAAGGCCGCCTCGACAACCTAAACGTTGCATTCGTTGGTGACCTTAAGTACGGCCGTACGGTTCACTCGTTGACTCAAGCACTAGCGAAGTTCGACAACATCTGTTTCTACTTCGTGGCTCCAGAAGCACTGGCGATGCCAGACTACATTTGCGAAGAGCTTGATGAAGCGGGCATCAAGTACCAACTATTGACGGACATGGAAGATGTGATTCCTGAGCTTGATGTCTTGTACATGACTCGAGTTCAAAAAGAGCGCTTCGATGAGTCAGAATATGCGCACATCAAATCCGCATACATCCTGACCGCTTCAATGCTGGAAAATGCACGCGATAACTTGAAGGTTCTGCACCCTCTTCCTCGCGTTGATGAAATTACTGTCGATGTCGATAAAACACCTTACGCTTACTACTTCCAGCAAGCAGAGAATGGTGTTTACGGTCGTGAAGCATTGCTAGCCCTTGTTCTTAACGAAACGCTGTAGAGGAGAGATATCATGTCTAAAGAGACTCAATTAAAAGTTGAAGCAATCAGAAACGGTACTGTTATCGACCATATCCCAGCCAATATCGGGATCAAGGTGCTAAAACTGTTCGACATGCACAACTCTCATCAGCGCGTGACGATTGGCCTAAACCTGCCGTCTTCTGCACTAGGCGGAAAAGACCTGCTCAAGATTGAGAATGTATTTATCACAGAAGAACAGGCGAGCAAACTGGCTCTTTACGCGCCTCACGCAACAGTGAACCAAATCGAAGATTACGAAGTGGTTAAGAAGCTACCACTAGAACTTCCTGAGCAAATCAACGATGTGTTCGAGTGTCCAAACACCAACTGTATTACTCACAATGAACCGGTTGAAAGCAGCTTTAAGATCTTTGAAAAGAAAGAAGATATTCGATTGAAGTGTAAGTATTGCGAAAAAGTCTTCTCTCGCGAGATCGTGACAGAAAGATAACGTCATACGGCAAAGAAGACCGAATGTAAAAACTATCAAATACCTCGCCTGTGCGGGGTATTTTGCGCTTTACCTATCCAAAGTTTGAAGGCACACTGAAAATTGATTTTTATCTAATAACTGATGGAATAAACCAATGACTAAAGTACTTCACACAGAATCTGCTCCAGCTGCAATCGGCCCATACGTACAAGGCGTTGACCTTGGCAACATGGTACTGACTTCTGGTCAAATCCCAGTAAACCCAGCAACTGGTGAAGTATCTGCTGATATCGCAGAACAAGCTCGCCAATCCCTAGACAACGTTCAAGCGGTTGTTGAAGCTTCAGGCCTGACTGTAAAAGACATCGTAAAACTAACGGTATTCGTTAAAGACCTAAACGACTTCGGCACAGTAAACGAGGTTTACGGCAAATTCTTCGATGAGCACGGCGTTGCAAACTACCCTGCACGTTCATGTGTTGAAGTAGCTCGTCTACCAAAAGATGTAGGTATCGAGATCGAAGCTATTGCGGTTCGTAAATAGGTTTTAACCTCTAGAATAAACACCTTCTAATAAACGACTTAGCAGTAATGCTGAATGTTTATTAGATACAAAAAAAGGTTGCCTAGTTGGCAACCTTTTTTATTGTTCATCGTTTCGCTTAGATAATTACTTTTTATTAAGCTCAACCACTTCTTTGTCTAACTCTTCAAGCTTAGCAGCCATCTGATCACGAGCTAGGTTAGCCAGTTCACGAACATTAGACTTGTCGTAGCCTTCAGTGCTGATTGGTGGCAGCATTTCAACAATCACGTGACCATTGTTCCAACGGTTTAGCTTCACGCCACCTGTTGAGCTACACACGATAGGGATGATAGGCAAGCCAGCACCAATCGCAGCATGGAATGCACCTGTTTTGAATGGCAGCAGACCACGGCCACGAGAACGAGTGCCCTCAGGGAACATCCAAACTGAAACATCGCTCTCTTTTAGACTCGTCACGACCTGATCAATCGTACCTACCGCTTTGCTGCGGTTAGCACGGTCAATTAGGATGTTACCCGTCAACCAGTAAAGCTGACCAAATAGAGGCATCCACACTAGGCTTTTCTTACCAACCGTCACCACTTTTGGCGTTACCGCAGATGAAATCGTGAATAGATCCCAGCTGTTTTGGTGGTTCGCTACATAAACATGTTGGCCGCGAGAGTATGCATCTTCTGGGATGCGAAGCTCTAACTTCATGCCGAAGATCTTCGACATGCGACCGAAATAACGGCCAAAGGTAAATACGTGTTTCGGGTTGCGTGGACTTAATAGGCAGTAACCACAACCAAATACAAACATAAGAATCGCAAATATCGCCACTGCGAAAATACGTAATATTGCTATCATTTTGTTCCTCACCGACCGCCAATTTGATTCATCTATTCGCGCAAAAATGAGCAATAGATTTACTTGCGGTAAATACAACTATAAAAAAGCCGAAACCAAGGTTCCGACTTTTATGTTTTCATCTTACTGATTCATGAATCCACTAACCTAGGTTAGCTCGACTCACGAAATCGTGTAATGTTTGCGCCTAAGGCTGACAATTTATCTTCAATCTTATCGTAGCCACGATCGATGTGATAAATACGGTCAACGATGGTTTCGCCTTGAGCGATACAGCCAGCAATCACAAGGCTTGCAGATGCGCGAAGGTCCGTTGCCATTACTTGAGCGCCGCTCAGTTTTTCCGTTTCACCACAGATAGCCGTGTTGCCTTCGATTTCGGCTTTTGCACCCATTCGCTGTAACTCAGGAATGTGCATAAAGCGGTTTTCAAAGATAGTCTCAGTGATAACACCACTGCCCTTCGCCATCATGTTAAGCAGAGTAAACTGTGCTTGCATGTCGGTTGGGAAGCCAGGATGAGGTGCTGTTACGATTTTCACCGCTTTCAGCTCACGACCTGTCATATCAAGGCTGATCCAGTCTTCGCCCGTTTCAACCTTCGCACCCGCTTCTTCAAGCTTCGCTAAGGCAGCTTCAAGAAGATGAGCGTTGGTGTTGCGACAAACCACTTTACCGCCAGAAACAGCAGCAGCAACCAGGAAAGTACCTGTTTCAATACGGTCAGCAACCACAGAGTGTTGGCCACCACCAAGACGTTCAACGCCTTCGATAGTAATCGTATCTGTACCTGCGCCAGAAATTTTAGCACCCAGTTTGTTTAGGAAGTCAGCCGTATCAACAATCTCAGGCTCACGCGCTGAGTTATCAAGTACTGTTGTTCCTTCCGCTAGCGTTGCTGCACACATGATAGTAATGGTGGCACCCACACTTACTTTATCCATCACGATGTGCGCGCCTTTCAGACGGCCATCAACACTTGCTTTCACATAACCATCTTCCAACTTAATGGTCGCACCTAGTTGCTCTAGGCCGTGGATATGTAGATCAACAGGTCGAGCACCAATTGCACAACCGCCTGGAAGTGACACTTGGCCTTCACCAAAACGAGCGACTAGAGGACCTAAAGCCCAGATAGAAGCACGCATTGTTTTCACTAAATCGTAAGGCGCACAAAATTCATTAATTTCGCTGCCATCAACATGAACACTACCATTACGCGATACTTTTGCGCCTAAACGCTTAAGCAGTTCCATCGTAGTATCGATGTCACGTAGGTGAGGAACGTTACTTACTTCTACTGGCTCTTCAGCAAGAATTGAAGCAAATAAGATAGGTAGCGCTGCATTTTTTGCGCCTGAGATCGTCACTTCACCGCTTAGCGGCTTATCCGATCCAATAACTCGAAACTTTTCCATCATAAACCTTAAAGTGACATCAGTTTCTTATCACGTTCCCACTCTTCCGGCGTGAAAGCCTTAATAGAAAGAGCATGGATGTCATTGCGTTGAATGTATTCCATTAGTGGGCCGTAGATTAGTTGCTGCTTCTTAACTCGATTCATGCCGTCAAAACATGGATCAACCGCAACAACTTCGTAATGACTGCCTTCCCCTTTCACGAAAATTTCCTGAAGGTTTAGTGCTTCTGCTAATAATTCTTGTACTTGTGTGCTGTCCACAAATAGCTCCTGCCTAATTTTTTATGTGTTCTGCCATCATTGGCTGGATATTGCTCAATTGGAACAACGTTCGTAATTGTTCTGGCACGAAACTGAGCATTATATGACAGTTTTGATTTTTTGCATGCTCTAATAAGTGAATTAGCATCACCATTCCTGCTGAATCGACACGATTTATATGGCTAAGGTCAATTTCAACGCTCGATTCCGCCGTTTGCCACTTTTCCAATATACGCCAGATTGCAGGGACACTGTCTCGGTCGATATCACCGAGCAGCTGATATTCTTTAAAGCTTAGTGCTTGCCATTGAGAATGGCTCATTATTTGTTACTCTCAAAACGAATTGGTTGTGCGGCTAATTTCTCTAGTTCGTCAGCAACTTGTAAGATGCCTTCTTGACGAATCTTAGTATTCCACTCCGATTGCTTGCTCGACAACAAGCTAATACCTTCGGCAACCATATCAAATGCTTTCCACTCGCCAGATTTCTTGTCTTTGCGAAGCTTAAATTCAAGCTTAATGTTTGGTCGCGGCGTATCGATGATGTCGACCTTGATACTGGTAATGCGGCTATCCGCTTTGATTTTTGGTTCTGGACCAAATTCAATCGTCTGATCTGTGTATTGAGTCAGCACTTGGGCATAAGAAGAAACCAGGTATTTACGGAATGAATCGATAAACACGCCCACGTCTTTTCTATCCGCGCCTTTCAAGTTTGGTCCAAGTAACTTAAGAGCTGCATATTGTGCATTCACATAAGGCATCAACTCTTCTTCCACGATGACCTTCAATAACTCTGGATCTTGGTGGATGTTGTCTTGTTCACTCTTCAAACGCTCAAATGCCACTTCGGCAACTTGAGTCATCATCTGGTAAGGCTGAGTACGGTCAATCGATTCTGCAGCAAAGGCTTGGGTAGAAATAAGCAACGCCATTGCCGCCATAAACATTGATTTCAAGTAACCAATAGCTTTTAAATGACTAATAGTTTTCAACATCATCTTATTCCTTAGCTTCGCTGTCATTAGAACCACCAACGCTATACAGCACTTGGCCAATCAAATCTTCTAGTACTAATGCTGACTTGGTGTCTTCAATTGCATCACCATCGACCAGCATCTCTTCATCATCAAAAATGAAGCCTGGAACCAGACTAATGTACTGCTCACCAATTAATCCAGACGTTAAAATTTGAGCGCTAGAGGTATCTGGAAATTGTGAGTACTTCCCGTCAATAGAGAGTTCAACGACAGGAAGGTAGCTCTCGGTATCGAGCTCAATGCTTTTAACTCGTCCAACAACGACGCCACCCACTTTCACTGGAGAACGAACTTTTAGGCTGCCAATGTTGTCAAAGGTCGCTTTTAGATTGTAAGTATGGTTCGAACCTATGCCTTTTACGTCAGCGACTTGAAAGATCATGATTAAGATTGCGCAAATTCCGGCAATAACAAAGGTGCCGACCCATAATTCTAATTTTCGAGTTTGTTGCATGATTAATTCCCAAACATCAATGCGGTAAGAACAAAATCTAGCCCTAGTACCGCTAGAGAAGAGTGCACTACAGTGCGTGTGGTTGCCTGACTGATACCTTCTGAAGTCGGTACTGCGTCATAACCATTGAAAAGTGCGATCCAAGTTACGGTGATAGCGAAGACCATACATTTGATCATGCTGTTACCAATATCTCGGCCAAGCTCAACTGAAGACTGCATCGCAGACCAAAAACTGCCGTGATCAATGCCTTTCCAATCAACACCAACCAGTTGACCGCCCCAAATACCTACCGCCATAAAAATCATAGCAAGCAATGGCATTGAGATAAGCCCGGCCCAAAGACGTGGTGCAATAATGCGTTTAAGAGGGTCAACGGCCATCATCTCAAGGCTTGAGATCTGCTCTGTTGCCTTCATTAGACCAATCTCTGCAGTGAGTGCTGAACCGGCTCGACCTGCAAATAATAACGCAGTTACCACAGGCCCCAACTCACGTAACAGTGAAAGTGCGACCATTTGGCCGAGGTTACCCTCAGCACCGTAGTCAATTAACACGACATAGCCCTGCAGGCTAAGCACCATGCCAATGAACAGACCCGAAACTAAAATAATAGCCAATGACTGAACGCCAACGCTATAAAGTTGTTTTACTAATAAAGGGAAGTTTTTTAGTCGCGGGATGCCAAACAAAGCCCCAAATAACATCAGGCTTGCTCGACCAAATGACTCACAGATCGCAAGTGTACGCTTACCGACACCCGCAATAGTTTTAGCAATCATATTAAAACAAATCCTTTTCTAAGCTCTTTGCTGGGAATCTAAATGGTACTGGGCCATCGGCTTCACCTTGCAAGAATTGCTGCACTCTCGGATCGCTATTGTTGTACAACTCGTCAGGGGACCCAGCAGCAATGATCTTGCTATCTGCCATGAGGTAAACCCAATCAGCAATACTCATCACCTCTGGCACATCGTGAGAAACAACAATCGAGGTTAAGCCCAAGGCTTGATTGAGGTTTCGGATCAATTCAACCAATACGCCCATAGTGATTGGGTCTTGGCCAACAAACGGCTCATCGTACATGATAAGTTCTGGATCCAGCGCGATCGCACGAGCTAACGCTGCTCGTCTCGCCATACCGCCGGACAACTCACTCGGCATTAATTGCGCTGCCCCTCGTAATCCTACCGCTTCAAGCTTAAGTAATACGATGGTACGAATGAATTTTTCATTAAGTTCAGTGTGCTCTCGCAGCGGAAACGCCACATTATCAAAGACATTGAGATCCGTAAAAAGCGCACCCGATTGAAATAGCATGCTCATTTTCTTACGTGCTTGATACAGCTTTCGACGTGATAATGCAGGGATATTGTCGCCATCAAACCAAACTTCGCCTTCATCTGGCGGCAGTTGCCCACCGATCAAACGCAGTAAAGTCGTTTTGCCGATCCCAGACGGCCCCATGATTGCGGTTATCTTGCCTTGAGGCACCTCTAAACTGATGTCGTCAAAGATAACGCGCTCACCGCGTGAGAAGCTGAGGTTCTTAACTTTCACAAGCTCAGTGTTCAACATATTTTTGTTGTTTCCTTGCTTTAAAAAACGCCAATTATGGCTGCAATAATAATGAGTCTACTTTAGAATTAAAAGCACTGTTCAATTAATTCATATTAGACAGGAATCTATGCAGGGATTTGAAAGCATTAGAAAATTATCTATTGAGCTCTCTTTCTTGCCTGCTAACTGGTAATTAATTTGCCGAGTGACTTCCCTTTTATCTAGCAACAGGTCAGAATTAGCGGTTAATTCTCCGTTTTTTATTAATTTTTTAGGAATCATCATGCTTGAAGCGATTGCGTTTCTTATTATCGGTCTAGGTTTTTTGGTGTGGAGTGCAGATAAGCTGGTTTACGGCGCCGCTGCTCTTGCTCGCAACTTCGGTATCTCACCACTAGTTATCGGTATGACGATCTTAGCAATGGGGTCTTCGGCTCCTGAAATGATGGTTTCTGCGACAGCAGCCCTTGATGGCAAAACAGATACTGCTGTAGGTAACGTATTAGGCTCAAACATCGCCAACATTGCGCTGATTTTAGGTATTACCGCTCTAATCAAGCCGTTATCGATTAGCTCTGGCGTGATTCGCCGTGAACTACCATTAATGATTGGTGTCACTTTATTAGCTGGCGCACTGCTTTGGGATAACCATTTAGGTTTCTATGAAGGCGTGTTGTTGTTTGTTCTTTTCGCCGCTTTCTTATTTGCCATGCTGCAAATCAGCCGCAGTGAGAAGAAGAACGGTGATGCCTTCCTTGACGAGCAAGAATCAGAAATCCCAGAGGGCGTAAGTAACCCTAAAGCCGCAATGTGGGTCGTGATTGGTCTGATCATTCTGCCTTTGGCTGCTGATATGCTGGTTGATAACGCTGTAATCATCGCGAAATACTTCGGCATGAGCGATCTTGTCATTGGTCTAACTATCATTGCCGTAGGTACTAGCTTGCCTGAGCTTGCAGCATCACTAGCCGGCGTTATGAAGGGTGAAGATGATATGGCTGTAGGTAATATCATTGGTTCAAACGTATTCAACATCCTTGCTGTTATGGGTATCCCGGGCATCCTGAACCCTTCGATCTTGAGTGAGTTCGCTATGGGTCGTGACTTCTGGGTAATGCTAGGCGTATCGCTACTGCTTGTTGTGATGGCACTAGGGAAATCTCGTAGCGTGAATCGTATTGAAGGCGGCGTGTTAATTGTGACTTTCGTGGCCTACCAAAGTTACCTACTAATGAACATGTCGGCTTAATTGTTGATTTAACTTCCCGTACTTGGAGTATTTGATGTCTCAGCCATTTGATTACCGCAGCGTTGCAAAACAAGTTTTGGAAACCGAAGTTGTAGGTCTCACTCAATTAGACCAATATTTTAATGATGATTTTTGTAAAGCTTGCGACCTTATCCTGAACAACAAAGGCAAAGTCGTTGTGATGGGCATGGGTAAGTCAGGCCACATTGGCAACAAAATCGCAGCAACATTGGCAAGTACCGGGACATCAGCTTTCTTTGTACACCCAGGTGAAGCAGCGCATGGCGATCTAGGCATGATCGAACCTGGTGATATTGTGATTGCAATATCCAACTCAGGCGAATCGGGAGAAATCCTCAGCCTATTCCCGGTATTAAAGCGTCTTAACATCAAAATCATCAGCATGACGGGTAAGCCAGCATCAAACATGGCAACCTTGTCTGATATCCATTTACAAATTTCAGTACCGGAAGAAGCTTGTCCACTGGGCTTAGCACCAACAACAAGCACCACGGCGACTTTGGTCATGGGTGATGCATTAGCCGTTGCACTTTTGCAGGCTCGAGGCTTCACCGCTCAAGACTTTGCCCTGTCTCATCCTGGCGGCGCTTTAGGTCGTCAACTGCTGTTGAAACTGGACGACATCATGCACACAGGTGACGCACTCCCTGTTGTGGCACCGGATGCGCTAGTTCGAGACGCTCTATTAGAGATTTCGCAGAAAGGCTTAGGCATGACAGCTATCGTTGGTGAAGATGGCCAAATGGCCGGTATTTTTACCGATGGTGATTTACGCCGAATCTTAGACAAACGCGTTGATATCCATAACACGCAGATTGGCGATGTGATGACACTAAACCCGACAATCGCCGAGCCAAACATGCTCGCGGTTGAGGGCTTAAACTTGATGCAAGCGAAGAGCATCAATGGCCTGATGTTATGCCAAGAAGGTAAATTAGTCGGAGCGTTAAACATGCATGACTTACTGAAAGCAGGAGTAATGTAATGACACAGACAGTCGAAACTCTATACGGCACTGTTAACTCAGATGTATTTGCAATCGCAAAAGAGATCAAACTGCTAATTTGCGATGTCGATGGTGTCTTCTCTGATGGTCGCATCTACATGGGCAACAACGGTGAAGAGCTGAAAACTTTCCACACTCGTGACGGTTACGGCATAAAATCACTGATGAACGCTGGCATTGAAATCGCGATCATCACGGGTCGTAAGTCTCAAATTGTTGAGAATCGTATGACCGCTTTAGGCATTAAGCTGATTTATCAAGGTCAAGACGATAAAGTTAAGGCATACCAAGATATTTGCGATAAGCTTTCTGTAAACCCTGAAAATACAGGTTACATCGGAGACGATCTGATTGACTGGCCTGTAATGGAAAAAGTTGGCTTGAAGGTCTGTGTGGCAGATGGTCACCCGCTACTTGCAAAGCGTGCAAACTACGTGACAACCATTAACGGTGGACATGGCGCGGTACGCGAAGTCTGCGACCTGATTTTACAAGCAAGAAATGAACTCGACGTGCATAAAGGTTTAAGCATATGAGTTTTACTCGTATTATCTATTTAATACTCATTTTTATTGCCTCTTGGTCGACCTATTACCTGTACGACAAAGAGCAAACATCAACGATACAAGTAGCTCCAAACTTGGAGCTACCCACGTTTAGTGGCAAAAGCCTGAACAACATTAGCTACGACGAAAGCGGTATTCGCAGCTACCAGGTTGAATCGACGTATTTAGAACACTACTCAGTGGTTGGCGATACGCACTTTCAAAACCCAGTTCTTTCGGTATTCCGTGAAGGGCACACGATTGAATGGCAAGTCACCGCTGATCGCGCGATTATGGATGAGAATCAAGTTGTCACTTTTTATGACAACGTCGTGGCAAAGAACCTGTTGCCAGAAGCCAGCTTCGATACAATGACCACTGATAAAATGGTTGTTGAGTTGCCTAGCCGAGATTTTTATTCAGATACTCCGGTCCATATGATCGGTACATTTTTTGAAACTGAGGGACAAGCAATGAAAGGTAACTTCGGTACCAACAATGCTACCCTCTTTAATTCTGTTCAAGGTAGATATGAAACTCTTACACCTTAGTTTATTCGCTTTGACCCTTGCGGCACCAAATGTCTATGCTCTGTCTTCGGATAGCGAGCAACCTGTCTACATTGACTCAGACAGCCAGCAATTGGATATGAAAAGTAACCAAGTGACTTTCCTTGGTGATGTGAACCTTAAACAAGGCAGCATCAATATCAATGCCGATAAGGTTATTGTTACTCGTAACGCCGTAAATGGTGAGATTGAAGAGATTCAAGGCTTCGGTAAGCCAGCAACCTTCTCTCAGCTTACTGACGACGGTAAGACACTCTACGGTGAAGCTGATGACCTACATTATCAGCTTATTGCCGACCGACTGATCATGACCAAAAATGCGATGCTATCTCAAGATGGCAGCATCATTCGTGGCTCTAAGATTACCTACCAGATCGGTTCTCAGAAATTAGTCGCTGACAGTGGTGAAAACAAACGAGTGTCAACGGTTTTACAACCAACGGAAGTGAATAAGTAACGATGGCTGTTCTTAAAGCAAAAAACCTAGCGAAAACCTACAGTAAGCGTAAGGTTGTTACCGATGTAAGCTTACAGGTAGAGTCAGGCCAGATCGTCGGTCTGCTTGGACCTAACGGTGCCGGTAAAACCACGTCTTTCTATATGATTGTTGGTCTAGTTGCGCGTGATGAAGGTACCATCAGCATTGATGACCGAGACATTAGTATCTTGCCAATGCACAGCCGTTCTCGTCTTGGTATCGGTTACCTGCCTCAAGAAGCATCGATTTTCCGTAAGTTGTCTGTCGAGAACAACATCATGGCGGTTTTACAAACCCGTGATGAAATGACCAACGAACAACGCCAAGATAAGCTGGAAGACCTGCTAGAGGAGTTCCACATCCAACATATCCGCACCAGCAATGGTATGGCTCTGTCAGGTGGTGAGCGTCGTCGTGTAGAGATTGCTCGTGCACTCGCAGCAAACCCGCAGTTCATTCTATTGGATGAACCATTCGCCGGTGTTGACCCGATCTCAGTAATCGATATCAAAAAAATCATTGTTCACCTGCGCGATCGCGGCTTGGGCGTTTTGATTACCGACCACAACGTTCGTGAAACATTAGACGTGTGTGAAAAAGCTTACATCGTAAGCCAAGGACACCTGATCGCTGAGGGTACTCCTGAAGATGTTCTCAATAACGAACAAGTTAAACAAGTTTATCTAGGCGAACAATTCCGTCTATGATTATATAGAGAGTATCGAGAGTTCTAAGAATAATAACTAGGTAAGTCACACTGAATGAAACCCTCATTACAACTTAAGCTAGGCCAACAGTTAGCAATGACTCCTCAATTGCAGCAAGCGATTCGTTTGTTGCAATTGTCTACTTTAGATTTGCAGCAAGAGATCCAAGAAGCACTTGAATCTAACCCACTACTCGATGTCGAAGAAGGCAATGAAGATACGCCAACATCGGAAGAAAAACCTAGCAGTGACGAAAAAGAAACAGTTGAAGCCACAGAGCAAGACTTACCTGATAGCTCAGACTTAATCGAAAAATCAGAGATTGGCAACGAACTAGAAATCGACACAACGTGGGAAGACGTCTACAGCGCAAACACCGGTAATACGGGTATTGCGATTGATGACGACATGCCGGTTTATCAAGGCGAAACTACTCAAAGCCTGCACGATTATCTACTTTGGCAACTCGACTTAACACCATTCACTGACACCGACCGAAGCATCGCTTTTGCACTAATAGATGCCATCGATGACTATGGCTACCTCACTGTAACTTGTGAAGACATCCTTGAAAACTTCGACAATGAAGAGATCGAGCTTGATGAAATTGAAGCCGTACGTAAACGAATTCAGCAGTTTGACCCGCTAGGTGTCGGTTCAGTCAACCTGCAAGATTGCTTGTTACTGCAACTGGCAACCTTTCCCCAAGATACGCCTTGGCTCAACGAAGCTAAGTTAGTACTTACTAGCCATATCGACCAACTCGGCAATCGCGATTACAAACTGGTTATCAAAGAGACCAAGTTGAAAGAAGCAGAACTACGTGAAGTTTTGCAGCTTATTCAACAACTGGATCCTCGCCCTGGCAGTAAGATTACCCCGGATGAAACTGAGTATGTGGTTCCGGATGTATCTGTCTTCAAAGACCTTGGCAAATGGCTAGTGACCATTAACCCTGATAGCGTGCCTAAGCTGAAAGTGAATCAGCAGTACGCTGATCTGGGTAGTAAAGGCAACAGCGCCGACAATCAATACATCCGCTCAAATTTGCAAGAAGCAAAGTGGTTAATTAAAAGCCTAGAGAGCCGAAATGAGACGCTACTCAAAGTTGCGCGATGCATTGTTGAACATCAGCGTGATTTCTTCGAACATGGCGAAGAAGCGATGAAGCCAATGGTCCTTAATGATGTTGCGTTAGCTGTTGATATGCACGAATCCACGATCTCTCGTGTGACGACTCAAAAATTCATGCATACGCCACGTGGCATCTTCGAACTCAAATACTTTTTCTCAAGCCATGTCAGCACTGACAATGGCGGTGAATGTTCATCTACAGCTATTCGCGCACTCATTAAGAAGCTTGTCGCAGCGGAAAATACCGCGAAGCCTCTAAGTGATAGTAAGATTGCTGCTTTACTGGCTGACCAAGGAATTCAGGTAGCTAGACGTACCATAGCGAAATACCGTGAGTCTCTGGGCATTGCCCCATCGAGTCAGCGTAAACGCCTGCTATAAGCTCATTTAGTCGCTAGTGACTTAGCAACTATAATCAGGCAACCAACTGAAAAGGAAAGTCTATGCAAATCAATATTCAAGGCCATCACGTTGATCTTACCGATTCAATGCAAGACTATGTTCACACCAAATTCGACAAACTTGAGCGCTTCTTTGATCATATCAATAGCGTTCAGGTTGTTTTAAAAGTTGAGAAAATCAATCAAATCGCAGAAGCTACCCTGCATATAAATCAGGGGGAAATCCATGCGACAGCAACAGATGAAAGCATGTACGCCGCGATTGATTCATTGGTTGATAAACTCGTCCGCCAACTCAACAAGCACAAAGAAAAGCTAAGTAGTCACTAACATGCAATTAAGCGAAGTACTTTCATTGGACTGCACCAAAAGTGCAGTCCAATGCACAAGCAAAAAAAGAGCCCTTGAGCTCATCAGTCAGATCGCAGCAGAAAGCTGTGGTCAAGATTCAACAGAACTGTTTGAGTGCATGTTGAGCCGTGAAAAAATGGGCAGTACAGGTATTGGTAATGGCATTGCTATTCCTCACGCTCGTATGAATGTCAGTGATAAAGCGATTGCTGTATTACTGCAATGCCAAGATCCCATCGAATTTGATGCGATTGATAATCGTCCTGTCGACCTACTATTTGCCCTGCTTGTTCCAAGTGAACAGTGCAAGGAGCATCTAAAAACCCTTTCTTGTATGGCAGAGCGACTCAACGACAAGCAGACTCTTAAACAGTTGCGTAATGCTCAAAGCGATCAAGAGCTTTACGACATCATGATTCAAGTGCCAACTTGCGAGTAATAACATGCGATTAATCGTTGTTAGTGGCCAATCGGGGGCCGGTAAAAGTGTTGCGCTGCGAGTCCTTGAAGACTTGGGGTATTACTGTGTCGATAACCTTCCAGTAAACCTGCTCAACGACTTCGTCGAATCGGTACGCGAGATCAATCAAAACGTCGCCGTTAGCATTGATATCCGTAACCTCCCGAAAGAGCCTCAGTTAGTCACAGACATGCTAGAACAGCTAGACTCTGCCACTAATATCGATGTGAACGTCTTGTTCCTAGATGCGAGCAAGCAGACGTTACTCAAACGCTACAGCGAAACACGCAGAATTCACCCTTTATCGATCGGCCAAGAAAAGCTCTCTCTTGAGCAAGCGATTGATTTAGAGAAGACACTCCTGACACCTCTCGCAGAGCACGCCAGCATTGTGATTGACAGCAGTGACTGCAACCTCTACGAATTGAGTGAAAAGGTTCGTTTTAAAGTTGAAGGCAAAGAGAAGCAAGAGCTGATCATCGTCTTTCAATCTTTCGGTTTTAAGTATGGCTTACCAAGTGATGCCGACTACGTGTTTGATGTTCGCTTTTTGCCGAACCCTCACTGGGAACCCGCACTACGACCACTAACCGGTCTAGATGCTCCAATTCACTCCTTTCTAGAAGAACACTCAGAAGTTCTGGAACTCAAGCAACAGATCCAAGGCTTTGTTGAACAGTGGTTACCAATGTTAGAGAAGAACAATCGCAGTTACCTAACAGTCGCGATTGGCTGTACTGGCGGCAAACACCGCTCGGTTTATCTAACTCAGAAAATTGGTGAGTACTTCGAGCAACTTGGCCATCAAGTTCAAATCAGACACGCCTCCCTAGAGAAGCACCAACAGGGCTAACCATGGAATTAACTCGAACTGTACTGATCCAAAACCGCTTGGGTCTTCACGCTAGAGCAGCCGTAAAGTTGGTTGAGCTTGCACAAAGCTTTGATGCAACCATCACGATCCATAGCGAAGAAGATAAAACAGCGACAGCAGACAGCGTAATGGGGTTGCTTATGCTGGAATCAGCGCAAGGGCAACATATTACTATTCAAGCAGCAGGCACCGATTCACAGCAAGCACTGGATGCCGTCTGTCATCTCATTGAAGACAAGTTTGATGAGGGTGAGTAGCGAAAACGCTTCACTCGCAACGCCTAAGACTCAAACAACGCACCAACCAATATTAAATCTTAGTTCTATCTAAGTTTATGATTTAAATAAGCCCCAGAATTAAGTTACTATTCCAACCATTGTTAGAATAATGAGATAGGAGGAAAATATGGCAGAGCAATTAGAATTCGACCAAGCTCACCAAACCCTCCAAGAAGTCAGCGAAGCCCTAGAAAACGGCCGATTTGTTCACGTACGCCGACAACTTCAGGACATGGAGCCTGAAGATATTGCACACCTTTTAGAAGCCTCCCCTCGCAAAAGTCGTGACGTACTCTGGCAACTCACCGATCCTGAAGACTACGGTGAAATTCTTGATGAACTAAACGAAGACGTCAAAGATGCTCTTGTGTCGAAAATGGCACCGGAGACCTTAGCAGAAGCAACTGAAGGTATGGAAACCGATGACGTCGCGTACGTACTTCGAAGCCTACCCGACGATGTTTCTCGCGAAGTCCTTTCTCAAATGGACTCCGTCGATCGTGCATTAGTTGAAACTGCCCTGTCGTACCCTGAAGATTCAGCGGGTGCGATAATGAACACCGACGTAATCACAATTCGTGGTGATGTCGATGTTGACGTTGTATTGCGCTACATGCGTATGCGTGGCGAACTGCCTGATGCAACTGACGCTCTGTATGTTATTGATGAAGAAGAACGTCTTATCGGTAACCTATCGCTTACTACACTGGTAACGACTCAGCCTGATGTCGCAGTTTCCGAGGTGATGGAAGATGCAGACGAAGCGATCGCGGTTGAAACCAGCGCTTCCGACATTGCGAGCCTGTTCGAACGTCGTAATTGGGTTTCAGCGCCAGTAGTCGATAGCAATCAACATCTTGTTGGTCGTATCACCATCGATGACGTGGTTGATGTTATCCGTGAAGATGCCGAGCACTCAATGATGAGTATGGCGGGTATGGACGATGACGAAGATACCTTCGCACCAGTCGTAAAATCCGCTCGTCGTCGTAGTGTGTGGCTTGGTGCTAATGTTCTTGCTGCGCTGGCTGCCGCATCAGTATCGAATATGTTTGAAGCAACGCTCGACCAAATGGCAGCGATTGCAGTACTGATGACGATTGTACCTTCGATGGGTGGTGTTGCCGGTAACCAAACCGTTGCTCTTGTGATTCGTGGTTTGGCACTCGGTCATATCGGTGACAGTAACAAACGCGAATTACTACTCAAAGAGGCGGCCATCGGCTTCCTAAACGGCGTGTTATGGGCTGTTATCATTGGTGGTATTGTGGTTGCTTGGAAAGGTAACTGGATACTGGGAGGCATCATCTCAGCGGCAATGATGACCAACTTGATTGTCGCTGGTATCGCCGGTGTAACCATCCCGGTAATGCTGAAAAAGATGAATATCGATCCAGCACTTGCGGGCGGTATGGCTCTGACCACAGTAACCGATGTTATTGGTCTATCGGTGTTCTTAGGCTTAGCAACCATACTTATCTAGCTTGATTACCGACTCGGTAAATACAAAAAGGGAGCCATTGGCTCCCTTTTTTAATGCGTCAGATTTAAATCTCATGTTTAAACTTGGAGTTTAAACTGAAGCAAATTACTCACCCGCGACTTTCATCGACTCAAGCAGGATAGAACCCGTTTGAATTTGCGAACGTGTTTCTACGTCGTTACCCACAGCAACAATCTGAGTAAACATGTCTTTTAGGTTACCGGCGATTGTGACTTCTGATACTGGGTATTGGATCTCTCCGCTCTCAACCCAGAAACCCGCAGCGCCACGTGAGTAATCACCCGTTACGGTATTAACGCCTTGGCCCATCACTTCAGTCACTAGAAAACCAGTGCCCAACTCTTTTAGCATCTGCTCAAAGTTTTGACCGGTCGATTTAACGAACCAGTTATGAATACCACCCGCATGGCCTGTTGGTGTCATGTCCATTTTACGTGCTGCGTAACTCGTCAGTAGATAAGTCGCCAGAACACCATCAGTGATGATTTCGCGATCTTGAGTGAACACACCTTCGCTATCGAATGGGCTTGAAGCCAAACCACGCAGGATATGTGGTCGCTCAGAAATGTTAAACCAGTCAGGTAGGATTTTCTGACCTAGGTGATCCAATAAGAATGACGACTTGCGGTAAAGGTTACCGCCACTGATCGCCATCACAAGGTGACCAATCAAGCCAGTAGCAACATCGTTAGCGAACATAATTGGGTATTGGCCTGTTGGTAGCTTTTTAGCATCCAAACGGCTGATGGTTTTTTCTGCCGCTTCTTGACCAACACGCTCAGGCGCCCATAGCTCATCACGATGACGTGCAACGGTGTAGCTGTAGTCACGTTCCATTTCACCATTAGCGCCTTGTCCAATCACACAGCAGCTCGTGCTATGGCGACTTGAGGCGTAGCTTGCTAGTAAGCCATGGCTGTTACCATAAACCTTAACACCATAATGACTGTCGTAGCTTGCACCATCACTTTGCTTGATCTTGTCGCTATAAGCTAGCGCTTGCTTCTCAGCAGCAATTGCAATCTCAGCGGCATAGTCAGGGTTTGGTTCATCAGGGTGGAAAAGATCCAAATCTGGAATTTCTTTTACCATGTATTCTTTTGCGGCAGGACCTGCAAATGGGTCTTCAGAAGTGTACTGAGCGATATCAAGCGCAGCCGCTACTGTTTGAGCAATTGCCTTTTCACTCAGATCAGATGTAGATGCGCTGCCTTTTTTCTGGCCGCGGTAAACAGTAATACCTAGAGCACCATCACTATTAAATTCAACGTTTTCCACTTCACACATACGTGTTGAAACACTTAAACCCGTTGACTTAGTAATAGCGACCTCAGCTGCGTCTGCACTCACTGATGCCATATCCAACGCTTTAGCTACTGCGGCTTCTAGCTCAACTCTTTGCTGGGCGACTTGCTGTTTTACATCCATATCTATTCTAATTTTTTAGGTCAATATTACGTAGGATAACAAGAATTTCGCTTTCTCCCCAAGATTCTTGCTAAAATAGGCAATATATTCGTTTGAGATAGTGACATAGGCAGAAAAGATGGCTCGCAAAAACCAAAAAGCCCCATGGGAACCAGAAGAAGAAATCATCTGGGTAAGTAAGACAGAAATGAAAACGGACATGGATGCCCTGCAAAAGCTGGGAGAAGAGCTTGTTGGTCTAAAGCCTTCTGTATTAGACAAATTTCCGCTGTCTGAAGATTTGGCACAAGCGATTAAAGATGCACAACGCTTTAAAAATGAAGCGAAGCGTCGTCAACTTCAATACATTGGTAAAGTAATGCGCAATGTCGATCCTGAGCCAATTCAAGCGGCTTTGGATAAAGTACGTAACAAACACTCACAAGCAACAGCTGAGCTACATAAGCTTGAGCAACTGCGTGATCGTGTTGTTGCTGAAGGTGATACGGCTATTTCAGAAGTAATGGAAATGTACCCTGAAGCAGACCGTCAGCGTCTTCGTCAGCTAGCTCGCCAAGCTAACAAAGAGAAATCAGCGAACAAGCCTGCAAAGTCTTCTCGTGAGATCTTCCAAATCTTAAAAGAGCTAAAGCTAGAAGACTAATCGTTATCTCGCTTTACTCATAGAGTGAATAAAAGACCTAGCACATGCTAGGTCTTTTTGTTTTTGACGCACTCGATATCAAGAAACACTCAATATCAATAAGTACTCACAGGAGTGATGAGTCGTCACTCACCCGCTTTAACAAATGAGCTTAATTCTGTCTGCGGATGATCCGCCGTCAGTGCCTCTATCGAGTCTTCAACCAACACCTTACCTAGCGCCACAAACACAAACTTATTCGCGATACTGCGTGCGTCACCTAAATGGTGAGTCACCATCAAAACCGTAATATTTCGCTCTGCCGCTAATCGCTTCACTAAGCTAAGCATCTCTTCGCGAAGCAAAGGGTCAAGCGCAGAGAAAGGTTCATCAAGCAGCCAAATGTCATGTGGCTGAACAAAACAACGCGCTAGTGCGACACGCTGGCGTTGACCGCCGGATAAGTGCTCAGGCAATCTATCCAAATACTCAGAGACGCCAACTTGTGCTGCGGCTTGCTCCACAGCTTGCTTTTGGGTTGCGGTAAGCTTTAAACCTGGGTGCAGACCTAAACCAATATTTTCTCGCACCGTAAGGTGAGCAAACAGGTTATGCTCTTGAAACAACATCGCCAACGGACGTTGGTGTGCCTCTTTACCAATAAGCGATTGCCCAGCCACTGAGATCTCACCCGATGTAGGCTCGATGAAACCAGCAACTAGCGCCAACAGTGTAGACTTACCCGCACCACTCGGCCCCATAAGCGCAACAATATCGCCCTGCTCAGCTTGAAAATCAAAGCTAAACAACTCTCTGTGATAGTGGTAATCCACATCTTTCATCACTAACATCATCGGTTCCTTAATTCTTTAGCATCGAGCTTAGATCTTCGAGTAAATAAGAATTCTATTAAGCTAAAGCTACCGACACTCAATAACAGTAAGCTCACAGAAACTACCGCCGCCGCTTCCATTTGATAACTGCCTAACAATTGGAATAGGTACAAAGGCAGCGTTCTAAAATCTTGGCTACCAAACAAAGCAATCGCGCTTAAGTCACCCATCGCCAACATAAAGCTAATCGAGAAGGCTTGCGCCATCGGCTTACGCAGTGCTCGCCACTCCACCAACCTAAAACGCGTGAAACCTGTCATTCCCAAGCTTGCACACACATACTGGTACTGCTGAGACAAATGCAGCATAGGTTGAGCTAAGGTTTTAATTACGTAAGGTAGCGCCATTAAACTATTGACGGCAATCACGATAAAGAAAGCTAAACTGAATACATCGGTGAATGAACGCAGTAATAAGAAGAGTCCCGTACTGATCACCAGCCCCGGAGTCACTAAGATAATAGTGCCAATCAGCTCGATTTTATCGGCTCGAAAATTCTTGTTCTGTAAACGCCATGCTCGGCTAGTCAGCAGTATCGCAATACCAATACCAACTGCGATAACACTTGCTAATGACGCGACTTTAACCGAGGTCATTAACGCCGCCCAAAACGGCTCGCTGCTGAGTACAGTTAATGCCTGCGAGTTAATTCCACTGACGATAACCATAGCTAATGGCGGCAATACCAGCATTGAGACTATGATGATCCAAAAGCTATCCCAAGCTTTTGACCACCAGCTGTCCTTAACCAAATATTTCTCTTCCGACAACTGACTGGCCGTCACTGAAACAGGTTTCGATAGCCGTTGAATGCTCACTGCTAGCACACCACACAGCAGCATTTGCCATATCGCGAGCAAGGCACCAGCTTGAAGGTCAAAGTCGAATTTAATCGCCTGATAAATAGCGAGCTCGATAGTGGTTGATTTGGGTCCACCGCCTAGCGCCATCACGGTAGCAAAGCTGGTAAAACACAACATGAAGACTAAGCCACACACATGTGGCAATTGCTGTCTTAAGCGAGGCCATTCAACCCATCTGAATTTGTTCCAATGACTCATACCCAAGTGAGCACAAAGCTTGTGTTGCTCGGCAGGCACGGTATCTAACGCTTGCAGAAGTAAGCGACTGGCATAAGGCAAGTTAAAGAAAACATGCGCCAGCAAAATACCATTCAATCCGTATATGGAAAATGGCAATTCAATATCGAAGTTCGCCAAAAACTTAGCTAACCAACCACTATTGCCATAGATCGCAAGTAAGCCAAATACACCGACTAACACCGGCAGGACTAAGGTCGACGCGAACAGCCTTAACAACAAAGCGCGTCCAAAAAATTGTCTACGACACAGCGCATGAGCAATAGGTATAGCAAAGCCAACACTCAGCGCCGTTGAGAGTGTCGCCTGATAAAAACTGAATTTCGTTACATGCCAATAATAGGGATCGGACCATACTTGGCTGATATCAAGAGAAGGGGCATTGCTAAGCAATGCCCCAACCGCTGAAACCACGAAGGCGGTAATAAGTATCGCTACCCAAATCCCAACCTTAGGTGTTTTCTTTATCATAAATTGATTTTTTACCGTAAAAAGTTCACTCAAAGTATATCGAACGAACCTTTAAATACAGAAAGCCTATTTTTTAAAGTAAGTTAGAAGGTAAGTGCACTCTGCCATTCACGAATCCAAGGCTTACGCTTCTCGGCGATTTCTTCAGGCGTAAAGCTCAGAGCTTTCTGCGGTACTGTTAACTGCTCGAACCCTTT
Source organism: Vibrio sp. 10N.261.46.A3 (assembly GCF_041472995.1). Lineage (NCBI taxonomy): Bacteria > Pseudomonadati > Pseudomonadota > Gammaproteobacteria > Vibrionales > Vibrionaceae > Vibrio > Vibrio sp. 10N.261.46.A3. The sequence continues at coordinate 27,390 of NZ_JBFRRH010000115.1, forward strand.
TGGTAGTTCGATGTCAGTCACTGGGTACATCCAGTTGCCTGTTGGCATCGCCGATTGGAATTCATCACTTAGGATAAACGCCATAAACTCATCAGCAAGTTTCTCGTTCTTACTGCCTTTAACTTTAGCGGCCACTTCCACTTGAGTGTAATGCCCTTCTTCAAAGCTTGCTGCTGCGTACTTAGAATCGCTCTCAGCAATAATGTGGTAAGCAGGAGACGTTGTGTAAGACAAAACTAAATCTGACTCGCCTTCTAGGAACATTGAGTAAGCTTCAGACCAGCCTTTGGTTACAGTCACTGTTTTCTGGGCAAGCTTCTTCCATGCTGTAGTTGCTTCATCACCGTACACCGACTTCATCCAAAGCATCATGCCTTGGCCAGGTGTTGATGTACGTGGGTCTTGGTAGATAACCTTAAGATCATCACGCTGCTCAACCAACTCTTTAAGGCTCTTCGGTGGGTTTGCCAACTTCTCTTTGTTGTAAACAAAAGCAAAGTAGCCAAAGTCATAGGGTACAAAAGTGCTGTCGTTCCAACCATTAGGAAGCGTTACTGATGAAGTATCAACATTATGCTCAGCCAATAAGCCCGTCGCTTTCGCTTCAGCCATCAGGTTGTTGTCGAGACCTAGCAAGATATCGGCTTTGCTGTTTTGGCCTTCAAGACGTAAACGGTTCAGGATAGACACGCCATCTTCTAGAGCGACAAAATTCACATCACAACCACACTTCTCTTCGAATGCTTTTTCAACGGCAGGACGAGGGCCCCAGTCCGCAGCAAAAGAGTCATAGGTGTATACAGTCAAAGTGTTGTCTGCAGCAAAGGCAGAAAAAGAAATAGCTGTAGTAACAGCAAGGGTAGTTAATGTGAATTTCACTGGACGCTCTCCATGGTCTGAGCGGCACAGGTTTGAGGGAGGAGAACGGTAGATGTTGTTCCTAACTCAATTCCTACGCCAGCATTATCTGGTTCAGGTTTACGGGTCCCAAGCATCTGCTTGATCTCAGCTCGCATTCATTATTTGAATGGTTCGCTCCCCGATGAGTGTTCAGAATTGTAATTTGATTTTTAACAATAAGCTATCAAGTTTGGATCAATTACGTTGATCGTAGCCCCAACGTGGCACTAAACCTTGTTCGATACCTAAGTGATCAAGGATACGCGCTACCATAAAGTCGACCAGATCTTCAATTGACTTAGGTTGATGATAAAAACCCGGGGCTGCAGGCATGATCGTCACGCCCATGGTCGAAAGCTTGTGCATGTTCTCTAGATGAAGCGTCGAAAATGGCGTCTCACGAACCACCAACAGCAGCTGGCCTCGCTCTTTCATGACCACATCTGCTGCTCGCTCAATCAGGTTATCCGACAAGCCATGTGCAATCGAAGCCAAGCTTCCCGCGGAACATGGACACACCACCATCTGCTTCGGTGCAGCTGAACCAGAGGCAACTGGCGAGAACCAATCATCTTTGCCACACACCACCAGCTTTTCAGGGTCGCAGCCAAGGTGTTTAACCAAAGCTTGTTTCGCCGCATCTGGCCCAGCAGGTAACTTAAGTTCATGCTCGGTCGCCAATACCACTCGCGCTGCCGATGAAATCAGCAAGTAGACCTGATAATCGGCTGCCAAAAGGCATTCAAGTAAACGCAGGCCATAAGGCGCACCGGATGCGCCAGTGAAAGCAAGAGTTATCGCTTTATCGTGTTTTGTCATGTTCTCAATTACTTCAAATTATAAGGTCGTGGATGTCGTTAACCTTTGAGTGCCAATCCATCCAACAGTTTTTGGTGAATGCCACCAAAGCCACCATTACTCATTACCAAGATTTGGTCGCCCGCTTGTGCCTCTGAGACAATTTTAGCAACGAATGCATCCATGTCATCACTCACGTGTGCAGGTTGGTGACAAGCGTCTGCAACATCTTGAACTGACCAATCAATGTTATCCGGTTGGAATAAGTAGGTAGAATCCGCCTGCTTCAACGAATCAGCCAGTATTTCTTTGTGTACACCACGTTTCATGGTGGCAGAACGAGGTTCTAAAACGGCAATGATTTTCTTAGTGTCGACCTTATTACGTAACCCGCCGAGTGTAAGTTCAATCGCCGTTGGGTGATGAGCAAAATCGTCATAGACAGACACACCTGCCACCTCGCCTTTAAACTCCAAACGACGCTTAGTATTAATAAAGGTAGCTAGCGATTCACAAGCAAGGTCAGGTGTCACGCCCACATGACGTGCAGCTGCTATCGCCATCAAAGCATTATTTACGTTATGGTCGCCCACTAAATCCCAGTTTACCGTTCCAACACATTCATTTTGGAAGTAAACCTCAAATTGAGAGCCATCTTTGACCAGTTTCTTGGCATCCCAGTCGCCTTGCTCGCCACTCGATTCAGTTTCACTCCAGCAACCGCGAGCTAGAACATCTTGAATAGCGGTGTCTTGCTTAGGTGAGAATATACGGCCATTGCTCGGCACAGTACGCACCAAATGATGGAATTGACGCTTAATTGCTTCAAGATCGTCAAAGATGTCCGCATGATCGAACTCTAGGTTATTCATCACCAAGGTTCTTGGGTGATAATGAACGAACTTAGATCGTTTATCGAAAAAAGCACTGTCGTATTCGTCGGCTTCTACCACGAAGAACATACTTTCACCAAGGCGAGCAGAGATACCAAAGTTACCTAATACACCACCCACTAAGAAGCCCGGTGCATAGCCACAATCTTCCAAGATCCAAGCCAACATGCTTGATGTCGTGGTCTTACCGTGCGTTCCCGATACTGCTAATACCCAACGGTCATGCAGCAGGAACTCTTGCAACCACTGAGGGCCAGAGGTGTATCTAAGGTTGTTATCCAACACATACTCAACACACGGATTACCGCGGCTCATTGCGTTACCGATAACCACGAGATCTGGCCTTGGTTCTAATTGGCTAGGGTCGAACCCTTCAATAATTTCAATCCCTTGCGATTCCAACAAGGTGCTCATTGGTGGGTAAACATTCGCGTCACTACCCGTAACCTTGTGACCTAATTGACGAGCCAATACCGCAGCACCACCCATGAAGGTGCCACAAATTCCTAAGATATGAATATGCATAAGTTGCTTCCAAACGCTTGGCTAAATAAACGATGCCTAATTAAAACGGCTTGCACTCATTATCATTAAATGGCGATTAAAAGCGAGCGGCAATGCAAAACAAATTGAGTCGACATAGTAAGTGAGATCTGTGTCGCTTAGTTCATTACCATTAAAAAGATCTAACCTTTAGAATTTAGGTAAGCGTCTAGATGAATAAAGCCCACTCAAGAGGCCGAATCTACAGTGCTCAAATCCCCCCTAATATTGAGAGAAGTTTAAGGAAATAACATGTCTGAGATGCGCACCCTTGGTGAGTTCATTGTTGAGAAACAGAGTGACTTCCCCCATGCAAGCGGTGATCTATCATCCCTTTTGTCGTCTATTCGACTTGCTGCAAAAATTGTTAACCGTGAGATCAACAAGGCTGGCCTAGTCGACATCACTGGCGCTGTTGGTACAGACAACGTGCAAGGTGAAGAGCAACAAAAGCTAGACCTTTACGCGAACGACAAATTTAAAGCGGCTCTAGAAGCCCGTGACCAAGTTTGTGGTGTTGCAAGTGAAGAAGAAGACGAAGCAGTCGCCTTCAATAAAGAGCTCAACAAAAACGCAAAATACGTTGTACTGATGGATCCACTTGATGGCTCTTCAAACATCGATGTGAATGTATCGGTTGGTACAATTTTCTCTATCTACCGTCGAGTATCACCGATCGGTACGCCACCAACACAAGAAGATTTCCTACAGCCAGGACACAAGCAAGTAGCCGCGGGTTACGTGATTTACGGTTCTTCAACCATGCTTGTATACACAACAGGTGCTGGCGTAAATGGCTTCACCTACGACCCATCACTGGGTACCTTCTGCCTATCTCATGAAAACATGATGATTCCAGACGAAGGTAAGATTTACTCAATCAACGAAGGTAACTACATCCGCTTCCCTACGGGTGTTAAGAAGTACATCAAGTACTGCCAAGAGAATGAGCCAAGCGACAACCGCCCTTACACATCACGTTACATCGGTTCTCTAGTATCAGATTTCCACCGTAACCTTTTGAAAGGCGGCATCTACTTGTACCCAAGCACGCAAAGTCACCCTCAAGGTAAACTGCGTCTGCTTTACGAGTGCAACCCAATTGCTTTCCTTATGGAACAAGCGGGCGGCATCGCTTCAGACGGTGCTCAACGTATCATGGACATCAAACCAACTGAGCTACACCAACGTGTACCTTTCTTTGTTGGCTCAACAGACATGGTTCGCAAAGTAGAAGAGTTTCTTGAGCTGAACCGAGACTAAACCTCTCGTTCATTTCTCAAAATAGCGTCATTAAAAAAGCCAGCATTCACATGCTGGCTTTTTGTTGTTCGCTGAGTTAAACAATCACCGAATTATTGAACGCTATATTTTGATTCAGCACCACGTTCGTAATTAAAACGGAACCATTTATCGACGTCATCGCAAATGCCAAGGTAGGTCTCACCACGGCGTCCTAGCGCTCGCGGGTTCTGCGAACAGTACTGAGTTTTACCCACTTCATAGCCTTGGTCATAAGCCGCATACAAATCGGCATCAATAGATGGTGAAGACGCAGCTTCTGCCAAACTTGCTTCAGTCTGTTTGGTTTTTCCTTTTAGCGCCATTTCTTCGCCAAAGCTCTGCCAATCGGTCGTGTTCATTGATGTTGGTGGCGGAGTTTGCGCACAACCAAATAGCATTACTGATAGCACCAATAATAGATATTTCATAATTTCCTCCTGATGGAAAAAGACTAGCCTGTACATTGAGACTTTTAGCTATTACGTCAGAATGCTTCCAGTAGTTCATTCACTATAGCGGGTTGTTCCGCTTACACCAGTTACCCGAAAGTATTTCTTTATTAGCTGTTAGATCAAGCTGATACAAATATACCCATGCTAATCCAAATATAGTCTCTATTTGCTCGCGACGATACTCAACAGGAACATCTTCTAGCCGATCGAGCGACTCTAAAATTTCGTCGTTAATGATATAGACCTCACCAGCGACACTTTTCTTTCCAAGAATCATCGCCGGATAGGCACCTAAATCAAAAAGTGCGTATTCCTTAGGTGTATCAAACTGCCCTAATAATTCGCAGCCCTTCAAATAGTGGTGATTGGACTGACCTTGCCTCAAGGTTCCATAGACAAAAACAAGATGCTGCATATGCCCTCCCATACGGCTCTACTCGAACTCAAATTGATACAGAAGGTCTACAGCACTGTCGAGACCTGACACAGCTTCAACATAAAGATCCTGCATCAGTCGATAACGAACGGTAAACTCACCTAAAGAGTTGAAGATACCCACACCATACTTCACCTGTAAACCAGGCAGGATGTAACCACTTACCGTCACTTGAGAGTCATCGCCAGACCCTGCGGTATCCAGTTGCAAATCTTGTACACCAAAGGCTTCACCAATTTCGCCGACAACCTTACCGCTCTTCGCCAAACTCAAACCGATTAAGGTCGTTGTCATCGAACCGCTCGATTCACCGTCGATATCTTGGCCACGCAAAATATAAGACAGTGCGTTCGCTTGTGGCATCGCTGGATCAGAGTAAATCTCGATGGTTGGCTCTGTCGCAGGGCCTGTCACTCGAATACCTGCGGTCACGTCATCCTGAGTATTATCAGGATTACGAATCGCATTGATGGCTACGTATGGCTGATCCGGTGGACCATTCATTAGAATCTTACCCTCTTCGATTAAGAGGTCTTGGCCGAATGATTGGTAAGTACCATCGACGATGTTCACTTCACCTGTAATAAATGGACCTTGGTCTTTTTGAGCCACGTTGAGCTTACCGACCAAATCACCCTCAAGACCGAAAGCAGACAATTTAAAGTCATCACCAATGGAGATATTAATATTCGTCATCACGTTGAATGGGATCGTATCTTCGTTTTCTGGCTCTAGATCTTTATTCAAAATAACCTGATCAGAAGAGACGCCAACCGCTGACGGTGGTAAATCTTCAACAACAATTCGTCCCCATGGTAAGGCAATATCACCGGTGATTTTCGCCAGTTCTGGTGTGACATCAATGGTCATATCAGGCACGACCTTCACCTTAACCATAGGTGGGATATCAACCATCAACTCATCAGCGAAAACTCTAACGTTAGAGTGCCATGCTTTAAGATCTTGCCAATCTCCGGTTCCCTCAATATCAAGGTGACCATCAGGCGTTTCCACATTCGCATCCAGTTTTGCACTATAACCATCAAAGTCGAGGTCGATGCGGCCATCTTTCACATCAACAGGCGTGACGTCGCCTTTCACTTGAATACCATCAACAGAGAATTGGCCGAATACTTGAGGGTGCATCAGAGAGCCTTTAACTTGAAGATCACTCTCAAGGTCAGCTTTCAATAAGCTGTATTCACCTAGAATGGGTTGTAAGAAATCAAGATGGAACGTGGTCAGCTTAATTGCAGCATCGACAATTTTGTCTTCGGCAAGAATATTCGGTAACGACACCGTGCCAGACAGGTCACCATTGTCGGAAACATCCAACTTAAAGTCGGCATCCAGTTTGTTGTCTTTCAGTTGGGCATTCAATGCAATGCTTTCCCAACCCAGTGTAATTGGCTCACCCACTTGTTGAACAACCTGACCTTTCGGCATATCAACGCTTACCGTAACCTCAGGCTCACCTTGTTCAGACCACTTAGCATGAGCGGTCGCATTGACTAAGCCCTGTAATTGCGTCTCTTTAGGCACAAAGGCTTTAATCTGATCGAAATCGAATTGATTGATGGCTACCTTGGCCTCACCCGATTTTCCGACACGAACGTCTTCATCCAAACACACGCTCGAACCCGATTGTTTCCAACAGTGCGCTTGAACATCGGCAAACTGTTTATCAACATCCGCCTTTATCGCGACAGGTTGGTCTAATACCCAAGGGCCTTGCTGAGTGGTGATTTTGACTCTATCTAACGACCCATCCCAAATAAGAGAAGGCTTTTGAATCAACTCTCCGGAAATAGCTAAGCTTGTAGACACGATGTCGGATATCACATCAAGTGTCACTGTGTGTTTCTTCTCACCACCACTCACCGTGAGATCAATGCTTTCTACGCTCTGATCTTGATAGGTTAGGTTGTTAGCTTTTAATTCAAGATCAGCTTGAGCTTCAGGCAATGGCAGAGGAACCACAGAACCATTAAGCGACAAGGATTCTAGTGTTGCTTCGTTATTCCAATCTACCTTATCCACATTTAGAGCGAGATCGACTTCAGGCTCTTTCGTTGGACCACTGAGCTGGATGTTACCAATCACTTTACCTTTCAAATCAGGGACGCTTTTTACAAGCTCAGGGAAATTAATCTCAACGCCCATATCCCATTTCTTATCAAGCTCACCCTGAGCCTTAATCGAGTTAACACCATGAGCCAAACTCAAACCACTGGTTTTCAGTTTTGGTTCACCGCTCGCGCTGCGATCCGACGCTGACAACTGACCTTCGATATCCAGAGGGTATTCTCGCAAGATCCCTTCAATATCCAATTTAGGCAGTTCAATCGCCCAGCCGCCCGCTTCCGTCAACTCACCAGAGGTGACGATGCTTCCGCTAATGTTGCCCTCGGCTTCTGGCCACTGCAGACCCGGTTGAATATCTTTGAGTGTCACGTCAGCTTGCCAGTTAACGAGACTCTTCCAGTTCGCTTTAACGACACCGTTAAGCTCACCGCCTAGCGTGTTGAGCTTTAGACGCTCGAGCTCAATTTGTTCCGTCGTGCCTTTACCCTTTAGATCGATGGCTAATTCAGGGATTTCCTTACCATCGGCTTCACCTTTAAGAAGAACATTGAAACCATCTAGTGAGCCATCAGCTTTGAATTGCTCAATTGTCGCTTGGTAATCGCTTTTTCCGGTAAGGGGCCATTGCGCTTGCCCGCCCTCTAGAAGAAGGTCAAATGGTAAAGTCGGCTCTAAGGGTTCGATATCCCCAGACAACTTTGCCTCAATCAGCTCAGAAAATTGGGAATCTAGGTTTAGCTTAGCCACGCTGCCTTGTGCTTTCAGAGACAACTTCTGACCAGCAAGGTCGGTTTCTTTCACTAACGCATCCAAAGAAAGCTCTAACGGATAATCGCCCTTGAGCTCAACCTTCGTGGTTAGATTTGCGCTTGCTTGTGGCATATCGAGTTCGAGAGTGGAAACATCAACCGTGTGTTTGCCCGCGCGAGCTTCTAGCCCAAGGTGGTTCACAACGATTGGTGTTTCTTGTTCTAAGGTGAAACGGTTGAGATCAAAACGCTCCAACACAACCTGCAGAGGAATCCAGACTTCCGGCAATTCGATAGCCGTTTTCTCGGTAGCCTCTGGCTCAACCTTTTCGGCTTGCGGTTCTTCTGTCGACTCCGCGAGTTTAACCTTAAGATCATTGAATAAGGTTGGCGATACCGTTAGCTTCTCGCCCTGCATGCTCAAAGCCGTAGAGAACAGGCTCCATTCAATTTCATGCCCTAAGATATTCAACTTGATATCAGATAAAGCGATACGGTTGATTACGATTGGTAGCGGTGTTTTTACCGATGTTACGGGCGGAGTCTGTTCTGTTTCTTCTGTAGAGGCAGGAGGCAGTTCAGTAAATGCGAAGTCCAACCCTTGAATCGCTAAACGATCAACACACAGCTTAGGATCAAGCAAACAACGAGGGTTAATAGCCAAGTTCAGCTTTTGAACCTTGGTATCGATATGAAGGCTATCATCTTTGAACTGGACATTATTAAGCGTAAAACTTGGGAAAAGTGCTCCTTTGGTGCTTTCCACTTTAAGTTGTGGCAATGCTTTTTCAGCGCCCCACAGCACAGTGTTCAATCCTGGGTTGGTGAACAAAACAAAACCTAGCAGGGCTATCAACAACAGCAAAATAGACGTCAATGAGATCGACGTCCACTTAATGAACTTGCCCATTACTTTGATCATAATTCTGGCCCTAAACTAAAGTGTAACTGGAACTCATCACCTTTTGCTGCATCTAGACCCCAAGCAAAATCTAAACTCACTGGACCAACAGGTGACGCCCAACGAACACCGACACCAGTGCCGTGTTTCCATTCAGGTTTATCATTAAATGCATCACCAATGTCGTAGAATGCCGCGCCCCACCAGTTTCCAACCAAGCGGTATTGGTATTCAAACGAACTGGTTGCCATGAATTTTGCACCCGTTAGTGCACCACTTTCATCTCTAGGAGAGATCGACTCATAACCATAACCACGAATGCTATTGTCACCACCAGCAAAGAATCTTAGGGAGGGAGATAGCTTATCAAACTCGTCAGCAAAGTTGCCGCCAAATTGAAGTCGAGTTAAGCCTCGGTGATTGTCGCCAATGCTTCGAATCCAAGCGGTTTGACCTTGAAAACGGACAACCTTAGTTGCAGATAACAAGGTATCATCAGCAGCTTCAAACATAATGGTTTGTTTGTCGCCCCACATCGGCATCGAACCACCTCGTGTTCGAGTGCGTGAGAAAGCAATACCCGGCAGTACAAATTGCGCCAAGTCATCCTGCAAACCTTGTTCATAGTTTTCGACCAAGTATCGAATGAACACCGTGCGTTGCCAGCCGTTATCCAGGCGCCAATATCTTTCTAAGGCAAGGTTTGATTCCAAACTCTTGGTATCACGATTATCCAAATTCTTCATACCGTACTTAACTTGGTAGTAGTCATTAAGTACGTCATCCAATGGGATTTTATAAGCTGCCGTGATCGTCTGCTCAGGCTTCGAGATCGACAAGCTACTATTGAAGCTATGGCCTCGATCATTAACCCAAGGTTTTTTCCATTTGAGAGTGCCTTTCACACCAAGGTCGGTTGAGACACCGATACCCGTTTCGATTTGGTTACGAGCTTGCGGAGCAAGGCTAACCTTCATCGGGATTTCTCGGCCTTCGCCTAACTGGCTTAAATCTGGTTCAACAAATACCGAGGAGAACCAATCCGTATTGGACAGGTTTTGGTTGTACTCACCGACTTTGGTGATTGAGTAAGGTTCGCCATCCTCAAATGGTTTAAGTGACTGCACCTTATCTTCTTCTATCTGGCTACCAGTAACCTGAGTAGTACCAAAGTGATAGCGGATACCACTGTTATAATGAAGACGAACATAAGCGCGATTCAATTCAGGAGCCACTTCTAGCTTACTTAGATCATACGCCCCATCGAAGTAGCCTTTCGCTAATCCAAGGTTGCGGATCGACGATTTCAAAGAGTCATAATTACCATGATTCAGAGTCGAACCTTTAGACAAGCTACTCTTCGCTATCAAGGCTAAAAAGTCTGGGTCATCTTTGGCTTCACCCGTCAGAACGATATCTGAAGTATAAATAACAACAGGCTCTCCCGGCTCAACCGTAACGGTCATTTCGGTATCATCTTCGGAGTGAGTAAATGTGATTTTAGGGTGGTAGTAGCCTAACGCATTCAGAGCTTCTTTAATCATAGATTCCAAGCGGGATTGGAATCTTAGTGAAACCGAATACTCTTCTTCAGGGATCGCACTCAGATAAGCATCAACATTATCCTCAAGCGCTCCATCTAGCCCTTTGATTTCAAGGGAAACGTCAGCGAAAGCGAGCGTCGATGACAATAGAGTGCCAATCAGAACTGGTAAAGTTTTTCTTATCATGTTTAATTGGTGAAGAAGTTATCAATACGTTAATAAGTGAAAAGAAATAATACCGCTAAATAGGCATTGAGTCTGTAATAAATCCTGGAATAACACGGTCTAATTTAAAGACTTATTCAATATTGACCAACAGTTAATATGAACCCACGTTAAATAAAAGCCAGCGCGGTAAACGTATGTGAAAAGGAATATAACATGCTAAACAAACAACAACTGGTTTCTGCAGCAACCGCACTACCGGGAAATGCTGACCCAATTCGAATCACTGAGCGCCATTTCGTCAACCAAACCGACCTGCTCGATGCGCCTACGGACTCTCAACAAGAAGTCCTGTTTGGTATGGGATGCTTCTGGGGAGCTGAGCGTTTGTTTTGGCAATTGGATGGCGTTATTTCAACATCCGTTGGTTACTCTGGCGGATACACAGTTAATCCCACTTATGAACAAGTATGTACTGGGCAAACCGGCCATACCGAGGTCGTTCGTGTCATATTTGATAGTGAACAAACCTCTCTAGCTCGAATACTTGAGACCTTTTGGGAGCGTCATGACCCAACTCAAGGAATGCGGCAAGGCAACGATTTAGGAACTCAGTACCGTTCTGCGATTTACACCTTCAGTGAAGAACAACAATCTATCGCTGAGCACTCTAAACGTGAATATCAACGAGCAATGACTGAATCTTTAGGCAACGAGATCACGACGGAAGTTCTGCCTGCTGGAAAATATTTTTTCGCAGAAACCTACCACCAGCAATACCTGGCTAAAAATCCGAATGGGTATTGCGGGTTGGGTGGAACAGGTGTCTGCTTCCCTCCACAATAAAGTGCCGTTCGACATACCAGCGAGAACGACACGCATTAAAAAAGGGCTTCCATTAATTAGGAAGCCCTTTTCATTGTTAATCTATTCAGTGCAAACAAATCGATAAAGCGCAGTTACACCGGCAACGCTGCAATCGTGCCGTTAACTTCTTTAAAAATAGTGAGCTTTTGTTTGTCTGAAACTTCAGGAAGAAGCACCTTGCCTTGGTCGAAGCGAAACTCTCCAACACCTTCAATAGCAAATTGGCCTTTGAACAGGACTTTAACGAAACGCGCCACCTGATGTGGACGGTAAGTAGAAAATTTTCTTAACACAATACAACCTCAATTCCATTTGAGTACTACAGTCACATACCTGAACAGCGTCGCTGTTCAAAGCACATTTAATCGCTAATTCCTTTAGCAAACAGCAAGATAATCTATTGTTCATCTCGATATTGATGCATTATACCTTTTGGTAACAAGCCTGCAACTTCTTTCTACGTCGTACGATAAAAAAGTTAAAGAGGCATTTTTCAAATTTCATATTATACTTCCTGTGCAAACCAATAAGCGGAACAAAAATATAATGAAAAACAAAACTCTACTGGCTTTTCTAGCCGCAGCCTCTCCACTCTTCGCCAATGCTCACAACCTATCAGTAGGCGCTACCCTGCCTGCCGTCGATGTGAGTAACTATGGTGAGATTGTTCTAAACGACGGAAATACTGGATATCAAGCTTGGGCAACCAATGATCTTCTAGGTAAAGTTCGCGTCGTTCAAGCTATCGCTGGCCGCAGCAGCTCTAAAGAGCTCAACGCACCACTGATGGCAGCCATTACCGCATCGAAGTTCTCAGAAGACAGCTACCAAACCACCACCATCATCAACCAAGATGATGCGATTTGGGGGACTGGGTCTTTTGTTAAGTCATCAGCCGAAAGCAGCAAAGAAGAATTTCCATGGTCTTCTATGGTCCTAGATGAAGACGGCGCCGTTGCGTCATCATGGGCTCTAAAAGAAGAAAGTTCAGCGATTATCGTTCAAGACAAGCAAGGTAAAATCTTGTTTGTAAAAGAAGGTGCATTAAACGAATCAGAAGTCACTCAAGTCATTGAGTTGATTAAAGCGAGTCTTTAATAAGATATTCGCGTCTTTTTCGAGACCTAACCAAAGGATATTGTTATATTATAACAGTATCCTTTTTTAATTCTGTGGTTAATCATCCTGATGTGGCAAAACACACCCAACAATGTGAAACGCAAAACAGGCTTCTTGCTTGGGCTTATGCTCATGTTAAGCGTGTTAGCCGCAACACACATCGTGGATATCGCACCAGAGCACCACACCTCACACCATTGTGAGCTGTTTTCGCTTAATCAGTTCATCACAGCGCACTCACTACCACAGATTCCAGAGTTCCATTCGGAATTTACTGTCGCTATCACAGAGTCAGTAACTTCACTACAGCGGCTATATTTCGCTTATTTGGCACGCTCACCTCCTGTAAATATCGCTTAATTACCACTACTTTTTAATTAACCTTTATTCAGGAAAAAAACATGAAACCTACTATTTTAGCCGTTGTTATCGGCATGACTGTCTCTACAAATGTTCTAGCTAACGAAGAGTTCCGCTCTCATGATGCACACGTACATGGTCAAGTTGAAGTAAACATCGCGCAAGATGGGCAAGAACTGCTTGTTGAAGTAACAGCTCCAGGCGCGGATGTGGTTGGGTTTGAACATGCTCCAGAAACTGCAGAACAGAAGAAAGTGTTTGAGCAGGCTATCGCACAATTAAACAAGCCAGAAGAGCTGTTTAGTTTTAACAATGCGAATTGTACTCTGAAGTTCAAGTCAGTGGCAAACACCTTAGAAGGCGATCATGACGACCATGAAGGCCATGACCATGCAGAACACGGTCATGACGACCACGAAGGCCATGACCATGCTGAGCACGATCATGACGACCACAAAGGCCATGACCATGCGGAACACGGTCATGACGACCACGAAGGCCATGACCACGCTGAGCACGATCATGACGACCACAAAGACCATGACCACGCTGAACACGATCATGATGACCACGAAGGTCATGACCACTCTGAAGGTGGCCACGGCGAATTCACCGTTGAGTACCATTACCAATGTTCAGACGTTGCTAAGCTAGACACAGTTAGCACTCAATGGTTCTCTAAGTTCGGTAATACAGAAAAAATGACTGTGAACTTACTAACAGACACAGCTCAAGTACAAGAAGTGCTTAACGCAGAGCGTATTAGTTTCCGATTCTAATCACTCCTAGATCGGATTAAACGTAAAATAAACAGTCAGGTAAGTCATCGCTTACTTGGCTGTTCAAATCGGTGTGTCTGGGGAATTTATGCTTCAAATTACTGTCCAGTAGATACACCGCTTTAATTATTGGAGCTAGCATGTCTTCTGACAGTTCATCATTTGTGGTCAAACTCGAAAATATCAGCTTTCGTTGGAAGCCTGAATTACCACCAACGCTAGAGATCCCCTCTCTTCACATCCAAGCCCAAGAGCACCTTTTTATTAAAGGGCCAAGTGGTTGTGGAAAATCAACTTTGTTAGGGCTACTGACCGGAATCAACCAAGCTGAGCAAGGAGAAGTCTCTATCCTTGATCAAGACCTCACTCAGCTTACACCTCGTCAAAGAGATAAATTCAGAGCCGATCATATTGGTTATATTTTCCAACAATTTAACCTGCTTCCTTATCTATCAGTTATCGATAACGTGACGCTTCCTTGCCAGTTTTCACAGATACGTAAACAGCAAGTCGCTGAAAGCCAGAAAAGCTTACAAGAGACGGCTCGAGAGTTGTTACTCCGATTAAAACTACCTCAAGCTTTAATGGACAAGCCCGTTACCGAGTTGAGCATAGGTCAACAACAACGTGTTGCTGCCGCTCGTGCTTTGATTGGCCAACCCAAAATCATTATTGCCGACGAGCCAACCTCGGCTTTGGATCATGACAACCGAGAAGCTTTTATCGAACTGTTGTTAGAACAAGCCAACCAGGCAGGGTCTACTCTTATCTTTGTTAGCCATGATCCAACACTAGAAAAGTTGTTCACTCGAACCATAGATTTAAAAACCGTTAACCAAGCTAAGGTTGTCGTATGAAAGTAATTACTCACTTAGCCTTAAAAAGCGTACTCAACCGTAAAGCCACGGCTATTCTCACTATTCTCACGGTAGCTGTATCTGTCATTCTCTTGCTCGGCGTAGAACGCGTTAGAACCGAAGCAAAAAGCAGCTTCGCCAATACGATTTCAGGTACTGACCTTATCGTTGGTGGCCGTTCTGGTCAGGTCAACCTGCTGCTTTACTCAGTATTCAGAATCGGTAATGCGACCAACAACATCGACTGGAAAAGCTATGAAGAATTTAGCCAGCACAACGCAGTAAAGTGGGCGATACCAATCTCATTGGGCGATTCACACAAAGGCTTCCGTGTGATGGGTACCAACCATAGCTACTTTGAAAACTATCGCTATGGAAGTAAGCAATTACTTACTTTCCAACAAGGTAAAGAATTTGAACAGCTATTTGATGTAGTGATTGGTGCCGATGTCGCGAAGAAGCTAGATTACAAAATCGGTGATCAAATCATTCTTGCGCACGGTATCAGTGATGTTGCGTTTAGCCGTCACGATAATCTGCCCTTCAAGATTGTGGGAATACTCGCGCCAACCGGAACACCAGTAGACAAAACCGTACACGTATCGCTCGAGGCAATCGAAGCGATTCACGTTGGCTGGGAATCAGGTGCTAACCTAGGACACACGCCGGATGCCGAAACCTTAAAAACTTTTGATTTCCAACCGAAGCAGATTACCGCGATGATGCTCGGGCTGAATTCGAAAATTCAAACCTTCGCACTGCAACGAGAAATCAATAACTACCGCCAAGAACCTTTGAGCGCCATTATGCCGGGCATTGCACTTCACGAATTGTGGGGAATGATGGCTGTAGCAGAACAAGCACTACTGATTGTTTCAGGGTTTGTTGTTGTCGCCGGTTTATTGGGCATGCTCAGTAGCCTACTTACTAGCTTGCAAGAAAGGCGTCGAGAGATGGCTATCCTGCGTGCGATGGGCGCAAGACCTCGTCATGTGTTTGGTTTACTGATCAGTGAAGCCAGTGCGCTAACCTTCCTTGGCATTACATTAGGTGTTGCGGTGTTGTTTGCGCTGATCGCAGTGGTTGCTCCTATTGTGCAACAAAGCTATGGTATCAACATATCGATATCCGCAATCACACCGCATGAGTGGAAACTGCTTATGCTGGTACAAGTTGCCGGAATCATTATCGGCTTTATTCCCGCTTTCAGGGCTTACCGCCAGTCATTGTCTGATGGCATGACGATTCGAATCTAAAATAGGAACCTACGATGCAACGCAAATTCCTACTGATACTTGGGCTACTTCTGTTCCCATTTATCAGTACAGCTCACGCTGAAACCACTCAGAATGACGAATCGGTATTAACACTTGAATGGATTGATTTGATTCCGGAATCAGAGCGCGCTCAGCTAGATTCATTTGGTATGCCGATGGTTGACCACAATAGTATGGACAAACCTCAACAATCGACACTTGGTGCTGTTCGCCCAGAATTGAATGGCAGCACAGTGAAGATTCCTGGCTTTGTGATTCCATTGGAAGGTGATGAGAATATGATCACTGAGTTTCTGCTGGTACCGTACTTTGGCGCATGTATCCACGTGCCACCGCCGCCACCGAACCAAATCATCTACGTGAAGTTCCCGAAAGGTGCACCAATACAGCAGTTATGGGATGTAATCTATTTGGTCGGAACGCTGAAAACTGAGTCAATCAGCCATGACTTAGCGCAAACCGGTTATCTTATTGAAGGTACTGCGATTGAAGAATATGACGACATGTAGTCATTAGAAGGGTGGCTCAAGGATGAGCTGCCGTCACTGAACGAGTGTGATCATTCAATAACAGTTTAATAACGATAATTTTCTTCTGAATTACGCGATGTAATTAGATAAGTAAGCTAGAACAGCGACATAAGTCGCGAGTAATAACCCTATACTAAGCTGTTTCTTCAGCTTGTTATCATTGGCTTGATTCATAACTCCTCCTTGAGAATTACAACAAATTTAACATTTTATTATCATTAGCAAAAGTAAAATTTTGTTGAAACCTTCAACTCTGCACGCAAAATCTAGCCACCAATAAGATAAAGAGTTACATTTTAGACAGTTATACCAATCACAATAAGTAAGTGTTCAGAAATAGCGTAGAAAAAAGGCTTGAGAACAAGGCGGATCTTTTTGATAAGTAGTTATTCTACAATCAAAAATTCTAACGGATTTATCGAGCGTTTTAACAAGCTAGAGCGAGCAATTATTTACTACGATTGGTTTTGAGTCGTCTCCTAACGGTACTCTTATGTCAGAAACCAAACAGCCAGTGATCATTGAGCATGCTAGCGACACACAGCATAAGCATGAGAAAAAGCCTCATATTGCCGACAGTGCCAGCAGAATGCTGCACATCGCACAAAGCTTCGGCCTCGATTCCTTAATTAGTCATAGTGCAAAGCCAAACGATAAAGCTGAGAGTACGCTTATCGAACGGGCACTATTGCGAGAGAAGAAACGTAGAGAGCTTCGCCAAAAGAACCTAGAACAGATTCTAAAGTTGGCACACTCTTCGTGTAAGGATGAAGCGGCTGGAGACCCAGATCAGGACTGGCTATACCGTTTCTTCGATATGGCACAAGAGATCCACAATACATCGATGCAGAGGCTATGGGCTCAAGTACTGAAACGAGAAGTCACCAACCCAGGCTCGACGTCGATGAAGGCACTGCAAATCTTAAAAGACATGACACCAAAAGAAGCGTTAACCCTACAAAGAGCGGCATCACTGGGTTGTAGCTTTGGTAGCGATAACAGCAGAAAGCTCTTACTCGGTTTTAAATCTCATGCTGGGTTATTCAGCTTTGGCAAAAGGGACACCACCAACACCATCAACCTTGGTGGACACAACCTGCCCTACTCCAGCCTACTCCACTTGATAGAGCTCGGGATTATTCTGGGTACAGAGTTAGAGTCTGGTGAGATTGATTTCGACCCAGCACTGCACCTAACCTATCAAGGTAAGAGCATGTCGCTGGCACCGTTATCAAAAGGGGTAAAGCTGGTTTACTATCGATTCAGCCCAACCGGTAATGAGCTTTGTACCTTGCTTGGCAACAAGCCAAACTCGCAGTACTACGACCAACTGATTGCTCTACTGAGCCAGAAATTCACGGTTCAGACAGAAGTGAAAAGCAGCGTGAATTACACCGTCTAGACACTTGACGGTGCAAAGAATAGACGGTGTAAAAAGTGAAGTATTGAGAGGAATAAAGAGAATCTAGAGGATAGGTTTCTTGTCTCGGTAAACCAAGGCTGTATTACTTATCAGTCATGAATAAGTCGATAAGTAAGTGGACAGCCTTAGTCATACCAACGCTCTCAATTGGCTAAAATATTTCGCTTCTCCAACGCATCAATACACAGTTCAACCAATTCATCGAGAGTCTTCTCACCTGCGGGTAGATCAATCTCAGGGTTCTGAGGTGCTTCGTACACTGAACTAATACCTGTGAAGTTCGGGATTTCTCCGGCACGTGCTTTCTTATACAGACCTTTAGGATCACGCTGTTCGCAAACCTCTAATGGCGTATTGACGAACACCTCAAGAAACTCACCTTCCGGCAATAAGTCTCGCACCAACTGCCTCTCCGCTTGATGTGGAGAAATAAAAGCAGACAACACGATCAAGCCTGCATCTGCCATCAATTTAGCAAGCTCACCAATACGACGGATGTTCTCTCGACGATCTTGCTCAGAGAAGCCAAGATCACTACATAAGCCATGACGCACATTGTCGCCATCCAATAAATAAGTATGGTAACCAAGCTGTGCCAAGCGATTTTCTAATGCACCTGCGACTGTCGATTTACCAGAACCAGACAGCCCCGTGAACCAGAGCACTGCTGGCTTTTGTGATTTCAGATCCGCGCGAAATGTTTTATCAATCGAGTGTTGATGCCACACAACATTCTCATCTTTGGGTTTGAGTACTGCGGTCATAATTAGTCCTTTAAATAAACAGCATTAAAATGGGAAAAAGTAAGGAATTAGGGTCAGCACCAAGCCCGAATAAACAATCGAGATTGGAATGCCGATACGTAGATAATCCGTTAAATGGTAATTACCTACGCTATAAACAAGCAAGTTGGTTTGGTAGCCGTATGGAGAGATAAAACTGGCACTGGCACCAAACAGTACCGCCATGATGAACGGCATAGGGTCAACGCCATAACCTACTGCCATACTGTAGCCAATCGGAAATGAGAGTGCTGCGGCCGCATTATTGGTCACCAGCTCCGTCAGAACCAAGGTCATAAAGTAGGTAGCAACTAACGCTCCGAATACGCCCCAACCATTAAACGCCTCCATGAACATCAGCCCCATGCGCTCAGACAAACCCGATGAAATCATCAGTTGAGCAATAGAAAGTGCAGAGCCCACGATCACCACAATATCAACCGGAAAACGGCGACGGAGCTCACCCAGCTGTACCACGCCAAATGCCACCAGCAACAGTAGAAAACCAGCTAAGCCTTTGATAATTGGTACTGCATCGATAAGGGCTAAACCAATCACGCTGGCAAAGCCGAGCAACACGAACGTCGATTTATCGGCATCAAGCTTGGCACTCGAATCTAAGTCATTCATCAACACAAACTCTTTATTGTGTTGTTGGCGCTGTTCTTCAAAGCGTTTACCTGGAACCAAAATCAAAGTATCACCAGCGGTCAATGTGATGTTTCCAAGGCCACCTTCAAGGCGTTCATGACCACGACGAATAGCAACCACAACCGCATCGAAACGGTCTCTAAATTGGCTGGTTTTCAGGGTTTTGTTACAAAAGCTTGCTGACGAACTCACCACCACTTCAACGAAGCTCTGGCCGTTCAAGTGGTGCTGACCAAACAGAGTCAGGCCTTGGATTTCTTGCAGTGTCGCCACGCTCTCGACATCGCCACAAAACAGCAATCGGTCACGAGCTTGAAGTATGAAGTCAGGGTCTATCGAAGCCGTGGTTTTACCGTCGCGAATCACTTCCGCTAAGAACAGTTTTCTCAATGCTCTGAGGTTGTTTTCACTGACGCTACGACCAACCAACGGTGAGCCAGGTTCCACTCTTGCTTCTAGAAAGTAAGGCAAATCATCTTGGGAGCCATCATCGTAGCTTGGTAAGAAGTAACTCAGAGGGATAAGGATCAACACACCACCGACCAAGACCGCTAAACCGATCAAGGTTGGTGTAAAAAAGTTTAAGCTCGGCAATCCTGCGTCTTCAACAAAGCTATTAATGATCAAATTGGTTGAGGTGCCGATCAGTGTCAGGGTGCCACCTAAGATGGCAGCGTATGACAAAGGGATAAGTAACTTAGACGGCGCGTGCTGTTGATTACGTTTGATCGCCCCGATCAAAGAAACAACTACCGCCGTGTTATTAGTAAAAGAAGAAAGTAACGCTGTGGAAATACCCAACTTCGCAACCACGGTACCTAACCTACCTTCAGAGATATTGCGGCTAACCCAGCTGATTAAGCGAGTTTTCTCCAACGCACTTGATGCGAGGATCAGAAGAATTAAAGTCAGTAACGAGGAGTTAGTGAAATTATTGGCTAGGCTCGACAAGTCGATCATGCCAGCCATAAAAGCAATAAACGCCGCGCCAGCAAAGATAAAGCTTGGCTTAATACGGGTAACGAGCAGGCAAGTAATGATGCCGAGCAAAATCGCTAATACAAATCCTTGTTGCCACATATACCCGTCCTTTATGGCGGAAACGATCGGTTTCCGCCTGATTCAATAAGCTGTTACTTGGTCGTTTATGACTTCAGTAGTTGGCTTAGATCTTTGGCATCCCAATGAGGGAAATGTTTGCGAACCAATGCGTTGAACTCAAGTTCAAATGCAGAGAAATTACCGACTTGCTGCTCAACTGAGTCCAAACGGTCTCGAATCAAACCCGCGCCAACCGTCACGTTGGTTAGTCGGTCGATAACGATGAAGCCACCGGTATCGGCACTCTCACGGTATTTATCTAGCGCGACAGTCTCGTTCAGTGACCATTCACACAAGCCAATGCCATTCAATGGCAACTCATCGACAGCGTGAGTCGATAGGTTGTTGATGTCGTATTGGTGACGAACTGTTTCAACCTGACCAACGGTTTTCTTGCCTGCGATCTTGATGTCGTAAGCTTTGCCCGGTTGCAGTGGTTGCTCTGTCATCCACACGATGTCAGCCAATACGTGGTTAGTGGATTCAATCTGCGCGTTTTCTAGCACAATCAAATCACCACGGCTGATATCAATCTCATCTTCAAGGGTCAGCGTTACCGCCAAGCCCGCTTGTGCAGATTCCAAGTCACCATCAAAAGTCACAATGCGTGCAACTTTAGAGGTTTTACCCGACGGCAGCGCCTTGATTTCATCACCCACACTGACACGGCCAGAGGCAACGGTGCCTGCAAAACCACGGAAGTCTAAGTTGGGACGGTTTACGTATTGAACAGGGAATCGGAATTCACCCGCAGAACGTTTTTGATCGATGTCGACATTCTCTAACACTTCAAGTAGAGATGGGCCGTCGAACCATGCAAGCTCTTTACTTGGTGCAGCAACGTTGATGCCTTCAAGCGCCGATACTGGCAAGATCTGAATATTAGTTTCGCCTTCTAGGTTTTCTGCAAACTCTAGGTATTCATCGCGAATCTCTTCAAAACGATCTTGTGCGTAATCCACCAGATCCATCTTATTTACAGCGACGATGAAATGCTTCAAACCAAGCAGGTTAGAAATAAACGAGTGACGACGGGTTTGATCCAGAACACCCTTACGAGCATCAATCAAGATCACCGCCAGATCACACGTTGAAGCGCCTGTCGCCATGTTGCGCGTGTACTGCTCATGCCCTGGAGTATCAGCAATAATGAACTTACGTTTTTGCGTCGAGAAGTAGCGGTAAGCCACATCGATCGTGATGCCTTGCTCACGCTCAGCCTGCAGACCATCAACAAGCAGTGCCAAATCAGGTTTCTCACCTGTCGTACCCACTCGTTGGCTATCCGAGTGAACCGCCGCTAGCTGATCTTCATAAATTTGTTTTGTATCATGGAGCAAGCGACCGATTAGCGTACTTTTACCATCATCTACCGAGCCACAAGTTAAAAATCTAAGCATAGATTTATGCTGATGCTGACTTAGATAACCTTCAATCCCTAGTTCAGCCAATTCGGCTTCTACTGCACTATTCATTTTTCTTTCCTTAGATTCTTAGAAATAACCTTGGCGCTTTTTCAGCTCCATAGAGCCCGACTGATCATGGTCAATCGCTCGACCTTGACGCTCACTAGACGTCGCCACCAGCATCTCTTCAATAATGCCTGTTAGCGTATTCGCCTCAGATTCAACCGCTCCGGTTAGTGGGTAACAGCCTAAAGTACGAAAACGAACGCTTTTCTCTTCAATCACTTCACCTTCTTGCAGCTCCATGCGGTCATCATCAACCATGATCAGCATGCCATCACGCTCAACAACTGGGCGTTTATCAGAAAGGTAAAGCGGAACAATATCGATGCTCTCTAGATAGATGTATTGCCAGATATCCAGTTCAGTCCAGTTTGATAATGGGAATACACGAATGCTTTCGCCCTTATTCACCTGACCGTTGTAGGTGTGCCATAACTCTGGACGTTGATTTTTTGGATCCCATGTGTGGTTCTTATCGCGGAAAGAATAAACACGTTCTTTCGCACGAGATTTCTCTTCATCACGACGCGCACCACCAAAAGCCGCATCGAACCCATACTTGTTTAACGCCTGCTTAAGGCCCTGTGTTTTCATGATGTCTGTGTGTTTCGAAGAACCATGTACGAATGGGCTACAACCCATCTCGATACCTTCAGGGTTCTTATGTACCAAAAGGTCAAAACCGTACTTTTCTGCAGTGCGGTCACGAAACTCAATCATCTCGCGGAATTTCCAATCTGTATCAACGTGTAATAGTGGGAATGGAATCTTGCCTGGGTAAAACGCTTTGCGAGCTAAATGAAGCATCACAGAAGAATCTTTACCGATGGAGTACATCATCACTGGGTTATCAAACTCAGCCGCCACTTCACGGATAATATGAATACTTTCCGCTTCGAGCTGTTTTAGGTGGGTTAAACGTTCTTGGTCCATTTCAGTGCTTCCTTTAAGGCTCGCGTTACGAGCAATTCATTACTTGGTCTTGCCAAGCATGGGATTTAACTCATCCACTTGAGTGAATGGGAGTATTGGCACTAGAAGAAAACAGAAGCTTCGTGTTGAGCTATCCTTGCTATTCATCTGCCTGATACGTCCTTGATATAGGCATTATGACGAGCCTCTCATATTACTGGAAATTCTAAAATTTCATTTTTTATTCGAAAAGCTGATAAGGGATTGAATTTACCGATAAGCAGGTGAAATGAATGGACTAATATTATCGATATCAGTTGCGCATCGATTGAACAGCTTTGGGAGGCGTCTTGCAGAACACCATAAAGTAATCGATCTAAGTCACGAATTAACATTCGTTGTAATCATTGTTTCATTCCATTTTGTTACATTACGCAACGAATTTTCTACTATCCACTTTGGAGCTACAAAATGAAAGTTGCAATGAAACCTTTGTCATTGGCTGTACTTGCGGGTCTTGGTTTGACTCTAGCAGGCTGTACAACAACACCAGATACCGATGAAGTGATTAAACTACGTGTCGTAGAGACAACGGACATCCATACCAACCTAATGGATTACGATTACTACAAAGACAAGCCATCGAAAAAAATCGGCTTAGCACGTACTGCAACTCTAGTAAAAGAAGCTCAAAACGAAGTAACCAACAGCGTATTAGTTGATAACGGTGACTTGCTGCAAGGTAGCCCAATGGGTGACTACATGGCAGACAAAGGCATCGAAGCTGGTGAAGTTCACCCTGCATACAAAGCTATGAACCAGCTAAGCTACGACGCTGCAAACCTAGGTAACCACGAATTCAACTACGGTCTTGAGTTCCTAGAAGAGTCAATCAACGACGCTGATTTCCCGTACATCAGTGCTAACGTTTACGACGCAAAAACCAAAGAACACTACTTCACGCCTTACATCATCAAGACGCACACGTTTGAAGATACTGCTGGCGTAGAGCATGAAGTAAAAGTCGGCTACATCGGTTTCGTTCCACCACAAATCATGACGTGGGATAAGAAGAACCTTGAAGGTAAAGTAATCGCTCGCGATATCATTGAGACGGCTAACGAGTTAGTGCCTCAAATGAAAGCAGAAGGAGCTGAAGTTATCATTGCTATCCCTCACTCAGGCGTATCAACTGACCCATACAAAAATGGCGAAGAGAACTCAACGTTCTACCTATCTGAAGTAGACGGCATTGATGCAATCGCATTCGGTCACTCTCACGCAGTTTTCCCAGGCAAAGGTTTTGATGACATCCAAGGCATCGACAACGAAACGGGCACAATGAACGGCGTTGCAGCAGTAATGCCAGGTCGTTGGGGTAGCCACGTTGGTGTTATGGACCTAACACTTGCACAAAAAGACGGTAAGTGGGAAGTAGTAAAAGGCCAATCAGAAGCACGCCCTATCTACGACAAGATCGAGAAGAAATCACTTGCAGCTGCTGATGAAGGCATCGTAACAGCACTAGAAAAAGACCACGCAGGTACTCGTGAGTTTGTTAACCAACCAATTGGTAAAGCAGACGATGTGATGTACAGCTTCCTGTCTCTAGTACAAGACGATCCAACAGTCCAGATTGTTAACCTTGCACAAAAAGATTACGTTGAACAGTTCATCCAAGGTGACCCAGACCTAGACGGTACACCAGTACTTTCAGCTGCTGCGCCATTCAAAGCGGGCGGCCGTAAGAATGATCCAGCAAACTTCACTGAAGTTGAGTCTGGTCAACTGACATTCCGTAACGCGGCTGACTTATACCTTTACCCGAACACGCTAGTTGCAATGAAGGTAACAGGTCACGAAGTAAAAGAGTGGCTTGAGTGTTCTGCAGGTCAGTTCAACCAAGTGGATGTTAACTCAACCGCACCACAACAGTTGATCGAGTGGGATAACTTCCGCACTTACAACTTCGATGTTATCGACGGTGTTGATTACCAAATCGACGTAACTCAACCTGCGAAATACGATGCGAACTGTAAAGTGGTTAACCCTGATTCACAGCGTATTGTTGGCCTAACTTACCAAGGTAAGCCAATCGACATGAAGCAAGACTTCCTGATCGCAACCAACAACTACCGTGCATACAGTGCTAAATTCCCAGGCACAGGTGAAGACTTCATCGCATTTGATGCACCAGATGAGAACCGTACTGTTCTTGCAAACTACATCTCTCGCGTAAGCAAAGAGCAAGGTCAAGTAAGCCCAACGGCTGACAACAACTGGTCATTTGCACCAATCAAAACAGATAACAAACTAGATATCCGCTTTGAAACGTCGCCAAGCGCGAAAGCAGCAGAGTTCATCAAAGAGAAAGGTCAATACCCGATGAAACGTGTTGCGACTGACGATGTTGGTTTCGCTGTTTACCAGATTGACCTAACTAAATAGATTGCTTAAGTAATCCATATTTAACCTTCTAAAAGGCTGAGTTTAACGACTCAGCCTTTTTCCTTTCTTCTCAATATTCACTCCAAAACCTTACGTTTCTAACCCTTTAACATCCTCTGATGCTGCACCGAAACCGCATACCTCAAACCACTCATTGCATTCAATCAGCACAAAAAAACACTAATCAGCTGTAAGTTTTTATCTGCTCCTCGTGTCTATTTAATTTACTACACTCAATGAATGGTCATTAAGCCATTCATCTATAGGATAGAAAAGGACATTTGATGAGCACGGTCGAGAGCATTCAAGCATGGTTACATTCAGGGGAGGAGTCGCTGCTATGGTTGATGCTTGGCATTATCGCGCTTTCTTACCTGCTTGAAGATCTTGCGATTGTTACCGCTGCCGGTTTAGCCACGCAAGGACTCATTCTTCCTCAATATGCGCTGCTTGCCATTTTCATCGGTATTGCCACAGGTGACTTGGGCCTCTACTACCTAGGAAAATCAGGACGTTACTTCCGAGGCGTTCGATATAAAGCCCTCACCAATAAGTACTTTCGTTCGCTTCGTACCAAATTACGCCAAAACGCATTCAGCAGCCTTTTTGTTATCCGCTTTATTCCTGGGCTACGCACCGTTGGTTTTACCCTGAGTGGCTTTTTCGCTATCCCACTGCCTACTTTCTTGTTTGCCGTCATCAGCGCCACTGCGCTCTGGACTGGCATTGTCTTCTCTGCCATCTACTATTTAGGGACATCAGCGTGGCTGCAAGCCTCTGAATATCAATGGATCATCATCCCGTGTGCCATCGTTTTGCTGTTTATCGGCAATCGATTAATGAATAAAACCTACTCTAGAGGATTATCATGAGTTCACCGCAAGATATTCGCATCATTCCCGCACATCAAATTAATGCAGGCATGCCTCTGCTTGAAAAAGATACCGTGCGCAGTGTCTCTCCTTATGAGTTTCTTCCGACCTGGTTCTTCTACACGCCAGTGGTCATTCAAAGCCTGATGCAAGGGTTACGGCACTTTGACTGGGCGCTGCCACTCATCGCCAATCCAAGCATCAAGTTAAGCGGCATGGTAGGTGAATCAAAACACGAGATATTGAGCCTTGCCGGATCTTCAAGTCGGCGCTGGATCTCACCGTTTATTACCCTAACCAAAACGGATCTCAGCAGTAAAAAACAAGCCGAAGACGCACGCAGCGCACTCATCCAATCTGATCTTGATTTCCCTATCGTGGCAAAGCCGGATCTTGGCTGTCGAGGTGTTGGAGTAAAGCTGATCAACAACCAAGATCAACTTGAGCAATATGTCGAATCTTTCCCAAATAATGCTCGCTTTCTACTGCAGAAAAAGGCGCCTTATCAAGCCGAAGCGGGTGTTTTCTATGTTCGTTACCCAAACAAAAAGCAAGGCGAGATCATCTCGATCACACTCAAATACGCACCAATGGTGATGGGTGATGGCAAGTCGACACTCAAACAGTTAATTGAAAATAGCCCGCGTGCTGGGCAGCTTAGTCACCTGTATCTACCGAGACATGAAGATAAATTGGATCAAGTGCTCGCAGAGGGCGAAGAGTTCCAACTCGCGTTTGCAGGCAGCCATAGCCGTGGCTGTATCTTCCGAGACGGTAATCAATACATCACTCAGGCTTTAACCGAACGCTTAGACGAGATATTCGACGACTTCGATGGCTTTCACTTTGGTCGACTCGACGTCAAGTTTAAGGACATGCACAGCCTAATGAACGGCGAGGATTTCACGATTCTTGAGGTCAATGGCGCAAGCAGTGAGGCTGGACATATCTGGGATCGCAACACCCCATTGCGAGAGATATTTTCCACGCTACTTCTGCAATATCGCATTCTTTTTGATATTGGCGCTCAGCAAAAACAACGAGGCCACCAATCCCCTTCTTTCAAGAGCTTATTTGCGGCGTGGCAAGAAGAGCGACGTCTTGTTCAACAATATCCGACTACCGACTAACTTTTCACGAGGATCATGAATGAACCCCATAGCCCAGCCGAGCGCCCTTACTTCTTTCTCTCCTAGCATCAAGGGAGCGGTAGAGATATTGAATCAGGGTCTAGAGTTTTTGTTAGCGATTTCTGACAGCGATTACCTAACACGAGCAAAGCCACACGTTACAAGCTCTATCGGTGAACATACTCGTCACACACTGGATCTTTTTCACGCCTTGATTTTAAAAGAGGATGAGACCGTTGATTACAACACTCGTCGTCGTGGTCATCCCGTCGAATACGACCGCTCTATTGCAGTTAAAGAGATCCACTATGTGATCAACTGGCTTGAACGATTAGACCGTCGAGATCTCGAAGCGCCTATCATGATCCAAACTGAGGTTTCGATGGATGCTCAAGTGTTCGCAAGCCTGCCTTCAACGCTCGAAAGAGAGGTCACCTTTGCCGCGCTGCATGCCAATCATCATTACGCGATGATCAAGGTGATCACCACCTTCTTAGATATTGAAACCTGCAACACCTTTGGTTATGCCCCAACCACCAACAGCTATCTGAGGGAGCAATAATCATGTGTTCAGTATCTTGGCTGCTTGAAGAGAATGGCTATCAGGTCTTTTTTAATCGTGATGAACAAAAGACGCGAGCACTGGCAATGCCACCCAGACAATATCGAGTCAACGGTGTCGATATCATCATGCCACTCGACCCAACTGGCGGGGGTAGCTGGATAAGTATTAATGAGTTCGGGCTTTCGCTATGCCTACTCAATAACTATCAAGGCACAGTGCCCGTTGGGCCTTTAGTAAGCCGCGGTTTACTACTTAAAAACCTATCATCGAGTCGTAATATCAGTCAGCTCTCTGAAGCATTTCACAAGCTAGACCTATACTCTTTTGCCCCATTTACCTTGCTGGCTTTCGCGCCCAACCTAACCCAACACAATGGTCTGGTTATCGCCTACATGTGGGATGGTATTCAACAGCAAATAGTCGACACTGATTCTCCACTGTTCTCATCCGGTGTTGATTTAGAGCGAGTGCAAGCTTACCGACAAGCAAAATACGATCAGCTTATGGCAACAGGTAAGAATCAACAGAACTTACTTAAGTTTCACTCTCACCATCACAACGAACAACCTCATTTAGCAACCTGTATGCATCGCGAAGACGCACATACCGTGAGCTTTACACACTTACGTAATCTGCATGGCCAAGCCTCTATGTTTTATGCACCCGGCTCACCATGCGAACCCATTAAACCATGCCAGATAAATCAGCAACGCTTTACCTTTGATTTATCACCCGCAATCAATCTATAGATGGAGTCCATCATGAGAAAACTATTCACCATGGTTCTGCTACTTGTTAGTCCGTACGTCTTTGCCGCCGATGAAATCTACACTGGCTTCTTTAGCAGTAAGGCTCTCGATGGCTACGATACCGTCGCGTATTTCACTTCCGGTAAGCCCGTTGAAGGCAGTAAAAAATTCAGCACTGAGTACAAAGGCGCGGATTGGTATTTCTCTTCTGAAAAGAATCTGACTTTATTTGTTAATAATCCTGAAAAATATGCCCCTCAATATGGTGGCTATTGCGCTTGGGCAGTATCAGCGAAGAGTGACTTTGCACCGGGTGACCCACATCAATGGACGATTGTTGATAACAAGCTTTACCTAAACTACGACCAAGAGATTAAGCAGCGTTGGGAACAAGACCAAACACAGCATATTCAACAAGCCGATAAAGTTTGGCCGCAACTGATTAAGTAAGGGAATAACGATGACATTCACTCCAGCCAAACATATCCCTGCGGCATTTATCGCGTTTGTGTTTATTCAGTCGCTGTTCTTTAAGTTCACTGGCTCATACGAGACTGAACATATCTTTGGCACACTCGCGACATGGTCAGGGCTCAGTTGGTTTGGCTCGTTTGGCGGTTACTTGATTGGATTCGCTGAATTGATTGCGGCCATATTGCTGTTCACGCGTTGGCATGGCCTGGGTGCCATCATGAGCGTGGGGATCATGAGCGGTGCGATATTTTTCCACCTGTTTACGCCGCTCGGTATTCAGATGCCTGAGTTCAACGCAGCGGGTGAAATTGTCGGTTACGACGGCGGATTATTGTTTGGCATGGCATGCCTAGTCTGGTTATGCGGTGCGTTTTTAAGTGTGAAAGATTTCAAGAATCAAGACGGTTTCCTAAACAACTTTAGTCAATAAGGTAGCTTCATTATGATTGATAGTCCTTTTCGTTTACCACGTTACACGCCTTTTGGTTTAGGTGAGTCTGTTGTCGAGTGGGCAACTGGGCTATCTAAGCTAGACCGACTCTATCAAGATCGACCAAACGAGTTATCTAGCTTTGAATTCATGCATCACACCCTGTCGGCGCTCAATATCGACTACTCGGTTTCATCTGGCACCACAGAGAATATCCCGGAAGAAGGACCAGTAGTGATTGTGGCTAACCATCCACTTGGCGCAATTGAAGGCGTGATCCTTGCCGATCTCGTAGGATCAGTAAGGAAGGATGTGAAGGTGCTGGCGAACGAGCTACTTAAGCGCCTGCCTGAACTGGATGATCTTTTCATCGGTGTCGATGTCTTTAACAGTAAAGAGTCAAAACGCACCAATGCTAAAGCCATTCGAGATGCCAATCGTCATTTAGCTGATGGTGGGCTTTTGATTGTATTCCCTGCGGGTGAAGTATCGAGCTACCGTAAAGGGGCAAAAACACTGACAGACATCGAGTGGAGCAAGTCGGTAGCGAAATTCGTCAAACGTCACCAAGCCACCACGGTGCCTATCTTTATCAATGGTAAAAATAGCGAGCTGTTCTACCAAGCAGGTCGTGTTCATCCACTATTAAGAACCGCTTTACTCGGCCGTGAACTTCTTAATAAACAGGCGACGACTATCTCTATCTCGATTGGCTCATCGATTCCGTATTCAGAGATCAAATCGTTTGAAAAAGAGATGGATATCGTCAACTACCTACGACTCAATACCTACCTAATGAGTCAACAAGACAGCCCGAGCACGCCCATCCACGCACCCTCTTTTGATACCCAAGTGATTGCGCCTATTCCACCAGAAGTGTTGGCAATAGAGGTCGATTCTCTTCCGGAAGAGATGAAGTTACTCGAGCAAGGGGATTTCGAGGTCTATTGCACGCCAAGCCAATCTATTCCTAACTTAATGCGCGAGATTGGTCGAGTAAGAGAAGAAAGCTTTAGAGAAGTCGGAGAAGGCAGCGGGCTTGCCTGTGATTTAGATGAGTATGACCTTTACTACCATCAACTGTTTGTGTGGAATAAAACCAAGGCAGAACTGGTTGGCGCGTATCGACTCGGTATGGTCGACAAACTCATCGCAGAGCACGGGCTTGATCAGCTCTACTCTCGTAGCCTGTTTAACTACAATCAAGAATTCATTGATACGTTAGAAAACAGCATTGAGCTTGGGCGATCAGTGGTAAGTAAACCTTACCAAAAGAGCCTGAACTCACTGTTACTATTGTGGAAAGGCATCGCGACCTTTGTGTCTCGTCACCCTCAATACACCCATCTGTTCGGCCCTGTCAGTATCAGTAATGATTACAGCCACAATGCGCGTCTGTTGATCGCGACCACCTTATCAATCCATCACTACGACGAGGAAAAGGCGAATTTGGTTTCACCTTCATCACCACTCAATACCAGCAGTCATGTGTTCTGGCAGAATCACCTGCTCTCTTCATTGGCGAGTGTGCCTCTGCTCTCTAAAGTGTTAGCACGTATGGAGCAAGGTAAAGGCCTGCCAGTACTGCTGCGCCAATATCTAGGGATGAACGGTAAACTGGTGTGTTTTAACGTTGACCCATCATTTAATGATGCCTTGGATGGCTTGATTGTGGTGAACCTTAAAAAGGTACCACTGAAGACTCTGGGTAAATACATGGGCAGAGAACTTGCTCTAGATTACCTAGAGCAACACACACGACGCTGATTTATCCCACTCTGTACCTCTCTCCAAATAAGTGCGATGATTTCGGCACTTATTTGGGATAGGTTATTTTCATGCACACCTCTTTTATCGAACAACTGCAAAGCTTCGACTTCTCTGAAAGCCAGATTGAATCTCTAGTTGCTGTCGCCAAGCCACTTGAGCTACCAACCAGACACATCTTGATCAATCAAGGTGAGATGGCGAGTTCAATCTACTTTGTGCTTGAGGGCTTGTGCCACGCCTGCTACCTCACCAATGACGGTAAGCAATACAGCAAAGAGTTCTATTGGGAACAAGATTGGATCATCGGCTTTGAGAGTCTAATAAAGAACCAAGCCTCTCCTTACCTATTAGAAACGCTGACACCCATCACCATGTTAGAGCTACCAATGAATGCGGTTATCGAGTGGCGAGCATCAAATAATCCTTTGTATTTAAAGCTGTTAGAAACACAGCTGATGCATAAGGAAAATAAAGAACGCTTCATGCTGCTCTATACACCAGAGCAACGCTATCAGCTGTTCTGCGAGCACTATCCCGACCTTGAGCAGCGCTTGAACGACAATCAAATTGCAGCCTACCTAGGAATAACTGCAATCAGCCTGAGCAGAATTAAAGGTCGAATTAACAATAGTTAATGCCAACAATCATCGCGCATAGTACATTCAGAGCATCGATAATCTCTGGATGTAAACATGATCACTTGGCACTCAATTCCCTTTTCTGAACTCTCAACACAACAGCTTTATCAACTACTTAAATTAAGAGTCGATGTATTTGTGGTGGAGCAAACTTGTCCTTATCCAGAACTCGACGGAAAAGATACACTCGCGGGTGTTGAGCACCTACTTGGCTATTCTGATGAAGAGTTGGTAGCGTGCGCACGTTTATTACCACCAGGTACATCTTACGACAACACAAGCATCGGCCGAGTCGCAACCAAGCAATCAGCAAGAGGTGATGGCCTAGGGCATCAGTTAATCAAAGAAGCATTAACACGCTGCGAGGCTCTTTGGCCAAATACGGCCATTGATATTGGCGCGCAGCAACACCTAGAAAACTTCTATGCGAGCCACGGCTTCAACACCATCTCGGATATGTACCTCGAAGATGACATTCCTCATGTAGACATGAGATTAGAAAAATAATGACGAATATCACTGCCGGTATTCTATTGTTGGTTGCAGGCAACTTGTTTGCCTCGCTTTCCGACGTAGCGGTAAAGCTGTTAAATGGCGAAGTACCGCCCTTGCAGTATATTTTTTTCCGACAGTTGATATCTCTGCTCATCATCACCCCTTTGTGGCTTCAGCAGAAAAAAGAACAACGACGCTTACAGCAGGCTAAGGTAACCTTCATTCGAGGTCAGTTAATTCTGATCGGCAGTGGATGTATGGTGGTCGCGATCACTCACTTGTCTTTAGCAACCGCCAACGCAGTATTTTATGTCGCGCCTTTACTGATGTTGCCGCTCTCAATGTTGCTATTGAAAGAGCAACCGGCACTCGGAAAGGTTATCGCCACAACCATAGGTTTTATTGGCGCATTGATTGTTTTGAGGCCATCACAATTTCATTGGGCAGCACTGTTTGCTTTGGGGACAGCACTCACCCTCGCACTATTCAATGTATTGGTAAGAAAGCTTCCTAGTGAACAAACCGTCGTCACGACGCTGTGGTGGACAACCTTATTCTCTATTCCAGCCTCATTAGTACTGTGCTTCTTATACTGGCAGCCGGTGTCTGTGGAGCATTTGGGATACATAGCATTAAGTGCGACGCTAATCTTAAGCTACAACGGCCTTGCGGTTGCTGCCTATCAAAAAGCACACTCTAGCCAAATTGCCTTGGCTGAGTATTCAGGATTGGTGTTTGTGGCGCTAATAGGTGCGATATGGTTCGATGAGATTCCAGATACATTAACCTTTATCGGAATCATGCTTATCATCTTGCCACTCGCCCCTTTCAAGCGACCAAAAAAAAGAGCTAATGCTTAGCTCTTTTCTATCGTTTATCTGTGTCTGGTGAAGTGCTTTAACTCAGGCTTACTGTTCATCTACTTACTGCGACCGAAGCCACCATCGGATAAGCGGAAGAACATCACCGAAGTGTCGCCTTTCTCTAGCTGAAGAATGTCCAACTGCCCAGTCTCAGCAAGTTTGAAACGAACCAGCTGGCCTTTACGAATCTGACTAAGTGGCTTATCTGCACCTTCAATACGCACTAACGCATTCAAGTCAGACAATGGCAAATCGTTGTTTCGAAAAACCTGCGCTAACGTATCCCCTTGCTTAACAAGGTACTCCTGCCAATTTTTGTTACTCGGTTCTGATGAACTGCTCTTGGCATTTTGCTGTTCGCTTAAGCCGACGGTGTTTATTTCAAGCTCAACGCGCGATGTTGTTGGAGCTGTGTCTACTTTTGGTTCTGGTAGCGGCACAAAAAGTAATATCAGTACGATCGGAGAAATCACCATCAACAGTCTTTGGTGTAACTTCGGCAATGAGCCCCAAGTTTGCGCTGTCGAGGTTTTCATTTTCTTCACATCGATCGAACTCAATTTCTCTTTGACCTGATTCAGTCGATCCTTGAATTCTGCTAAGTGGTCAACTTTCTGTTTTTTCTTTTGACGACGATTCATACCACTGCGTCCTATACATTGAATAACTACAGTATAAAAACCAAAGTACCAACAGTATAGATCTTTCCGTCACAACAAGGCCCAAAGCGAGAAAATTGACATGGCTGTGATTTGGGTACGGTAAAGCGCAAGTGATCAGGGACTAGCCGTTTCTTCACGCTGCTAATACTGGTATTCTTACCCTTTTCGTACTGACAAAAAGAGTGACTTTTCATGTCTGAAGTAAAATTTGAAACTGTAGAGCAAAAAGCTAGCTACGGTATCGGTCTACAAATGGGCCAACAACTTGCTGGTTCTGGTCTTGAAGGCCTAAACGTTGACGCAATCGCTGCTGGTATCGCAACAGCTCTAGTTGGCGACATGCCAGCTATCGAAGTTGACGAAATCAACAACGCACTACAAGAGCTACACACTCGTGGTGAAGCTGCACGTCAAGAACTAGCTAAAGCTGCTGCTGCTGACGGCGAAGCTTTCCTAGCTGACAACGCTCTTCGTTCAGAAGTAACGGTTCTTGAGTCTGGTCTTCAGTACGAAGTACTAACTGAAGGTACTGGCGAAATCCCAACTGCAGACAAGCAAGTACGTGTTCACTACCACGGCGAACTAACTGACGGTACTGTTTTCGACAGCTCTGTATCTCGCGGTCAACCTGCTGAATTCCCAGTAACTGGCGTAATTCAAGGTTGGGTACAAGCTCTACAAATGATGCCTGTTGGCTCTAAGTGGAAGCTATACATCCCTCAAGATCTAGCATACGGTGAGCGTGGCGCAGGTGCTGCAATCCCACCATTTGCTGCTCTAGTATTTGAAGTAGAACTTCTAGCTATTCTTTAATTTTTATAAAAACCTTTAGTAAAACAAAATACTATAGGCAAATAAAATTGAAATAATCCAACGGCGATGTGACTACATCGCCGTTTTTCGTTTATAGTGAAAGAGTAAATTACTTTATTACTTAAGGACGAATAATGAAGAAAGTACTCATCACAGTTTTAAGCAGCCTTGCTGTTGTCTCTTGCGCTAGCACGAGCGACTCTGAACAAACCAGTTCATCATCAGATACCAACTATTCCCAACTATCACAAACTGCACTAATGGCAGCAGTGAATATGTGGTCTCAGCAGAACGAAACAACGCCACTAGTGGATACGGTAGCTGACCAAGCTTCTGTTACCAGCGACCAAGCAGTTGGCGGTATTGGTTCAATGTTAGCCCTTGCACAAAACTCACTTGGCACAGCCGACAACAAAGAACTCGCAACGCTGATTCCTGGCATGTCGAGCCTTGAGTCTACTGGTCTATCATCGCTACTAAGCTCACAAGGTGCCGTTGAAAGTGCATTTTCTGGATTAGGTATGGATCCATCAATGGTTACGACATTTGCGCCAATCATTCTTCAAGCATTGCAGTCACAAGGTGCGACGAGCGGCCTGATGGATTCGCTTGCAGCTGTTTGGCAGTAAGCGTTAGTTATTAATAGCTAGCTTAAAATTTGATAAGGGCACTTCGGTGCTCTTTTTTGTGCGTGGAAGAAAAGATATTTGAGATACGAGATACGAGATA
>NZ_JBFRRH010000116.1:0-16326 GCF_041472995.1 Vibrio sp. 10N.261.46.A3
GAGATACGAGATACGAGATATTTTTGAAAAATGGCGCAGACAAGACAAGCAAAAAATGCCAAACATCATGGTGCAATTTCTATTATCTTTTCCTTGTTCTACAGACACAAAAAAGCCGAGCTAATGCTCGGCTTTTGTATTAAGAATCTAGTATAGATTACTCAGCAGCTTCTTCAGCAGCTGGGCGGTCTACAAGCTCAATGTAAGCCATTGGAGCTTTATCACCAGTACGGAAACCACATTTAAGAATGCGAGTGTAACCACCTTGGCGAGCCGCGAAACGCGGGCCTAGTTCATTAAATAGTTTTGCCACAACTTCGTTATCACGAGTGCGAGCAAATGCAAGACGACGGTTAGCAACACTGTCTGTCTTAGCTAGGGTAATCAATGGCTCAATTACGCGACGTAGTTCTTTTGCTTTAGGCACGGTAGTTTTAATAACTTCGTGACGAACAAGAGAGCTAGCCATGTTGCTGAACATCGCTTTGCGATGACTGCTGTTGCGGTTGAGTTGACGACCACTTTTACGATGGCGCATGACCTAATCCTTCTAACTTTTCGATTAATCTTCAGCGATTGACGCTGGTGGCCAGTTTTCTAGACGCATGCCTAGAGAAAGACCACGTGAAGCAAGCACATCTTTAATCTCTGTAAGAGATTTCTTACCAAGGTTTGGCGTTTTAAGTAGCTCAACCTCAGTGCGCTGTACAAGATCACCGATGTAGTGAATCGCTTCTGCTTTCAAACAGTTAGCAGAGCGAACTGTTAGTTCAAGATCGTCTACAGGACGTAGTAGGATAGGATCGAATTCTGGCTTCTCTTCCTTCTCCTCAGGTACACGTACATCACGAAGATCTACGAACGCATCCAGTTGTTCAGCTAAAATAGTAGCTGCACGACGGATTGCTTCCTCAGGTTCTAGAGTACCGTTCGTTTCCATATCGATAACAAGCTTGTCTAAATCAGTACGTTGTTCTACACGTGCCGCTTCTACAGCGTAGGCGATTTTATCAACCGGGCTGTAAGTAGCGTCAACTAGTAGACGACCGATAGGACGCTCATCTTCTTCAGTATGGATACGAGCTGAAGCTGGAACGTAACCACGACCACGTTCTACTTTGATACGCATAGCGATCTCAGCGTTGTCATCCGTTAGGTGACAAATTACGTGCTCAGGGTTAGCGATCTCTACATCACCATCGTGGGTGATGTCACCTGCAACAACAGGGCCTGAGCCTGATTTGTTCAGTGTAATAAACACTTCATCTTTGCCTTCAGCAACGCGTACAGCCAAACCTTTAAGGTTTAGAAGGATTTCCAGGATATCTTCCTGAACGCCTTCTTTAGTGCTGTATTCGTGTAGCACACCTTCAATTTCAACTTCTGTTACGGCACAACCCGGCATAGAAGATAGAAGAATGCGGCGAAGAGCATTACCTAGAGTGTGGCCGAAACCGCGCTCTAATGGCTCAAGAGTTACTTTCGCGTGTGTCGTATTGATCTGTTCAATGTCAACAAGACGCGGCTTAAGAAATTCTGTTACAGAACCCTGCATTGTGTCCTCTCTTTTTTTAACCTTACTTAGAGTAAAGTTCGACGATCAAGTGTTCATTGATGTCAGCTGATAGGTCAGAACGCTCAGGCATACGCTTGAATGTACCTTCCATTTTGCCAGCATCTACTTCAATCCAAGTTGGCTTTTCACGTTGTTCAGCAACTTCTAGAGCCGCTTTAATACGAGATTGCTGTTTAGCTTTCTCGCGGATAGAAACAACGTCGTTTGCCGCTACTTTGAAAGAAGGAACGTTTACAACTTTACCGTTAACTAGAATAGACTTGTGGCTAACTAGTTGACGAGATTCAGCACGAGTAGCGCCAAAGCCCATACGGTAAACTACGTTATCAAGACGACCTTCAAGAAGCTGAAGCAGGTTTGCACCTGTGTTGCCTTTAAGACGTGCAGCTTCTTTGTAGTAGTTGCGGAATTGTTTTTCTAGAACGCCGTAGATACGACGAACTTTTTGCTTCTCACGAAGCTGAACGCCATACTCAGATAGACGACCGCGACGAGCGCCGTGTACACCTGGTGCGTTATCAATTTTACACTTGGTATCGATCGCACGGACACCAGACTTAAGGAATAAGTCAGTACCTTCGCGACGGCTAAGCTTCAGCTTAGGACCCAAATATCTTGCCATGATCTTTCTCCAATATTCCTAGAAACGAAACTTAAACGCGACGTTTCTTAGGTGGACGACAACCGTTATGAGGGATTGGTGTCGCATCAACAATGTTAGTGATACGGAAACCAGCAGCGTTCAGTGCACGAACAGTAGATTCGCGACCTGGACCTGGACCCTTAACCATAACTTCCAAGTTCTTTAGGCCATATTCTTTAGCCATTTCACCACAACGCTCAGCTGCAACTTGTGCTGCGAACGGAGTAGATTTACGAGAACCACGGAAACCTGAACCACCTGCTGTAGCCCATGCAAGAGCGTTGCCTTGACGGTCAGTGATAGTTACGATTGTGTTGTTGAAAGAAGCATGAATGTGCGCTACGCCATCAGCTACTTGCTTGCGTACGCGCTTACGCGCGCGAGTTGGTTGTTTTGCCATTGTACTCTACCTTATCCGACTATTTCTTGATCGGCTTGCGCGGACCCTTACGGGTGCGAGCGTTGGTTTTAGTACGCTGTCCACGTAGTGGTAGACTGCGACGATGACGAAGACCGCGGTAACAGCCAAGGTCCATAAGACGCTTGATGTTCATCGATACTTCACGACGTAGATCACCTTCTACAGTGTACTTAGCTACACCATCACGCAGTTGATCGATCTGCTCTTCAGTTAGTTCACTGATCTTAGCATCTTCAGCAATACCCACTTCAGCTAGAATAGCTTGAGAGCGAGTTTTACCGATACCGTAGATTGCAGTAAGTGCAATTACAGAATGCTTATGATCAGGAATGTTAATGCCGGCTATACGGGCCATTATTCACTCCTAAGGGGTTCATAAAAGAATTATCCGCAGCAAAGCCCGTTATGGATACGCTGCGGCATACTACTTCTTTTGCACGCAAAAGGTAGGCCGAGGAATATACTCGACTCTACCTTGTATTTCAAGTAAAAATTTCTGCTAATTAGCCTTGGCGTTGCTTATGCTTTGGCTCACTGCAAATCACGCGAACGACACCGTTACGCTTGATAACTTTACAGTTACGGCAGATTTTTTTAACGGAAGCACGAACTTTCATTGCTAAACTCCGTAAATGGAATCGAAATTGTTACCACCGAATTAACGGCCGTAACCCTTCAGATTCGCTTTCTTTAACACAGAATCATACTGTTGTGACATCAGATGAGTCTGTACCTGTGCCATGAAATCCATGATAACTACCACTACGATTAGTAGTGATGTGCCGCCAAAGTAGAAACGAACGTTCCACGCGACCATCATGAACTCAGGAATCAGACATATAAAAGTAATGTATAGAGCGCCCGCAAGGGTTAGTCTAGTCATCACTTTATCGATATATTTCGCTGTCTGCTCACCTGGGCGGATACCGGGTACGAATGCACCAGACTTCTTCAAGTTATCAGCTGTTTCACGTGGGTTAAACACCAACGCTGTATAGAAGAAACAGAAGAAGATTATAGCTGCTGCATAAAGCATTACATACAAAGGTTGACCTGGGCTAAGAGCTAATGACACGTCAGTTAACCAACCGAACGCGCTGCTTTCACCATTTTGACCAAACCACTGCGCTAATGTTCCTGGGAACAAAATAATACTTGATGCGAAAATCGCTGGAATAACACCTGCCATATTAATCTTAAGAGGCAAGTGAGAGCTTTGTGCTGCAAAAACTTTACGACCTTGTTGACGTTTCGCATAGTTAACGACGATACGACGTTGACCACGTTCCATGAAAACTACGAAGTAAATAACAGCAAAAGACAATACAGCAATCAACAGCAGAAGAAGCACATGCAATTCACCTTGACGCGCTTGCTCGATTGTTTGACCGATTGCAGAAGGCAATCCAGCAACAATACCTGCAAAAATCAGAATGGAAATACCATTACCGATTCCTCGCTCAGTGATTTGTTCACCTAACCACATTAAGAACATGGTACCAGTTACTAAACTCACGGTAGCAATAAGCGTAAACATGGTTTGGTTGATAACAACCAGATTGTCGACCATGTTTGGTAAGCCTGTTGCGATACCAATAGCTTGGAATGTTGCAAGTACAAGCGTGCCGTAGCGTGTATATTGGCTTATCTTACGACGGCCTGCTTCACCCTCTTTCTTGAGTTCCGCTAACGCTGGATGAACTACAGTTAGCAATTGGACTACGATCGATGCCGAAATGTACGGCATGATACCCAATGCTAATATAGATGCACGCTCAAGAGCACCACCGGAGAACATGTTAAACATTTCTACGATGGTACCTTTTTGCTGATCGAACAAATCGGCAAGTACAGCTGCGTCAATACCAGGGATCGGCACAAAAGAGCCGGCTCGGAATACTAAAAGTGCACCAATTACGAATAATAAGCGCGACTTTAGTTCACTTAAGCCGCTCTGAGCACTACGAAAATCTTGTCCTGGTTTCTTAGCCATCTGTACCTCGTTCCTCGAGATTATTCCTCGATTTTACCGCCTGCAGCTTCGATTGCAGCTTTAGCGCCTTTAGTCACGCGTAGACCTTTAACAGTCACAGCTTTGCTTAGGTCACCAGAAAGAACGATCTTAACAAACTCGATGTTCTTAGTGATAACGTTAGCAGCTTTAAGGCTGTTAAGATCAACTACGTCACCTGTTACTTTCGCTAGCTCAGCTAGACGAACTTCAGCAGACACTAGGCTCTTACGAGAAGTGAAACCGAATTTAGGTAGACGTTGTTTTAGAGGCATTTGACCGCCTTCAAAACCTGGACGAACAGAGCCGCCAGAACGTGACTTTTGACCTTTGTGACCGCGGCCACCTGTTTTACCAAGGCCAGAACCGATACCACGACCTACACGCTTCTTAGAAGGTTTAGAGCCAGCAGCCGGTGATAGAGTATTCAAACGCATTCTGATTACTCCTCAATCTTAACCATGTAGTAAACCTTGTTGATCATACCGCGTACGCACGGTGTATCTTCAAGTTCTACTGTATGGTTGATGCGACGAAGACCTAGACCTTTAAGACACGCTTTGTGCTTAGGTAGGCGACCAATTGAGCTTTTAGTTTGAGTTACTTTAATAGTTGCCATCGTGTGCTTACTCCGAAATAGATTCAACAGTTAGACCACGTTTAGCAGCAACCATTTCTGGTGACTTAACGTCTACTAGAGCACCAATCGTTGCGCGAACAACGTTGATAGGGTTCGTTGAACCGTATGCTTTAGAAAGTACGTTATGTACGCCTGCAACTTCAAGTACGGCACGCATTGCACCACCGGCAATAACACCTGTACCTTCAGCAGCTGGCTGCATGTAAACTTTAGAGCCCGAATGACGACCTTTCACCGGGTGGTGAAGAGTGCCTTCGTTAAGCGCAACAGTAACCATGTTACGACGCGCTTTTTCCATTGCTTTTTGAATCGCAGCAGGTACTTCACGAGCTTTGCCGTAACCGAAACCTACACGACCATTACCGTCACCAACTACTGTTAGTGCAGTGAAGCTCATGATTCGACCACCTTTAACCGTCTTAGATACACGGTTAACTGCGATCAGCTTTTCTTGCAAATCATTAGCTTGTTGTTGTTCTTTAGCCATCTTCCAACCCTACCTTAGAATTTCAGACCAGCTTCGCGAGCAGAATCTGCTAGCGCCGCTACTCGACCGTGGTATTGGAAACCAGAACGATCGAATGCAACTGAAGCTACGCCTTTTTCAAGAGCGCGCTCAGCAACAGCTTTACCAACTGCTTTAGCTGCATCAACGTTACCAGTGTTCTTAACTTGCTCACGGATCGCTTTTTCTACAGTAGAAGCAGCTGCGATAACCTCAGAGCCGTTTGCCGCGATAACTTGTGCGTAAACATGGCGAGGAGTACGGTGTACTACCAGGCGAGTTGCACCAAGTTCTGCAATCTTACGACGTGCACGTGTAGCACGACGGATGCGAGATGCTTTCTTATCCATAGTGATACCTTACTTCTTCTTAGCTTCTTTAGTACGCACATTTTCATCTGCGTAACGAACACCTTTGCCTTTGTAAGGCTCAGGAGCACGGTAAGAACGAATGTCAGCCGCAACTTGACCTACTACTTGCTTATCGCAACCAGTAATGATGATCTCAGTTTGGCTAGGGCACTCAGCTTTAATACCTTCAGGTAGAGCGTGCTCTACTGGGTGAGAAAAACCAAGTGTTAGAGCTACAGAGTTGCCTTTCATAGCAGCACGGTAACCAACACCCTTAAGAGTTAGCTTCTTAGTGAAGCCCTCAGTAACACCCACAACCATGTTATTAACTAGAGCGCGAGCTGTACCAGCTTGTGCCCATGCGTTAGTAACACCTTCTTTCGGACCGAAAGTTAGGTTGGTTTCTTCCTGTGCAATAACTACGGCGCTGTTAAGAACGCGAGTAAGCTCACCTTTGCTACCTTTTACAGTAACTTCTTGGCCGTTTAGTTTCACCTCTACGCCAGCTGGAATAGCGACAGGTGCTTTAGCAACACGAGACATAATCTACTCCTTAAGCTACGTAACAGATGATTTCACCGCCAAGACCTGCTTTACGAGCAGCACGGTCAGACATCAGACCCTTGGAAGTAGAAACAACTGCAATACCAAGACCACCCATCACTGTAGGTAAAGAGTCTTTATTTTTATAAACTCTTAGACCAGGACGTGATACACGCTTGATTTGCTCGATTACAGGTTTAGCTTGGAAGTACTTAAGAGTAACTTCTAGCTCAGGTTTTGCTTCGCTGTTAACAGCGAAGTCTACGATGTAACCTTCAGCTTTAAGTAATGCAGCAATTGCAACTTTAAGCTTTGAAGAAGGCATTTTTACAGCAACTTTGTTTGCTGCCTGACCGTTACGAACTCGGGTCAGCATATCCGAAATCGGATCTTGCATGCTCATAAGATTTACTCCAAATGATTAAGTGGCAATTACCAGCTAGCCTTACGAAGACCCGGAATCTCGCCTTTCATGCAAGCTTCACGAACCTTAATGCGGCTTAGACCGAATTTACGTAGGTAACCGTGTGGACGACCAGTTTGGTTGCAACGGTTGCGCTGACGTGATGCACTTGAATCACGTGGAAGAGATTGCAGTTTAAGAACCGCATTCCAACGATCTTCTTCAGATGCGTTTACATCGCTAATGATAACTTTTAGCGCAGAACGCTTTTCAGCGAACTTAGCTACTAGTTTTGCACGTTTAGCTTCACGTGCTTTCATTGATTGTTTAGCCATAACAGTAACCCTACCCTTACTTACGGAATGGGAAGTTAAAGGCAGCCAGCAGAGCTCGGCCTTCCTCATCGGAACCCGCAGAAGTCGTGATAGTGATATCAAGACCGCGGACGCGATCGACTTTATCGTAGTCGATTTCCGGAAAGATGATTTGCTCGCGAACGCCCATGCTGTAGTTACCGCGACCGTCAAAAGACTTAGCGCTAACACCACGGAAATCACGTACACGTGGAAGTGCGATAGAGATTAAACGCTCTAAAAATTCCCACATGCGCTCACCACGCAAGGTTACTTTACAACCAATTGGGTAGCCTTCACGAATTTTGAAACCAGCTACAGATTTACGCGCTTTAGTGATAAGTGGCTTTTGACCAGAGATCGTTGCCATATCAGCTGCTGCGTTTTCTAGCAGTTTCTTATCGTTGATTGCTTCACCAACGCCCATGTTTAGGGTGATTTTCTCAATCCTAGGGACTTGCATGACGCTTGTGTAGCTGAACTCTTTGGTAAGCTCAGCGACTACAGACGACTTGTAGTAATCATGCAGTTTCGCCATAGTAGAACTCCAAATTACTTCTAATTAGTTAGAAACAGTTTCGCCGTTAGATTTGAAGAAACGAACTTTCTTGCCATCTTCGATACGGAAACCGATACGGTCTGCTTTACCAGTAGCCGCGTTAAAAACAGCAACGTTAGAAGCATCAATAGCTGCTTCTTGTTCAACGATGCCACCTTGTTGACCTAGAGCCGGAACCGGCTTTTGGTGTTTCTTAACAAGGTTGATGCCTTCAACGATAACTTTACCAGTTGTCAGAACCTTAGTTACTTTACCTTTCTTGCCTTTATCTTTACCAGCAAGAATGATTACTTCGTCATTACGACGGATTTTAGCTGCCATATTGCCGCTCCTTACAGAACTTCAGGTGCTAGTGATACAATCTTCATGAATTTCGCGTTACGAAGTTCACGAGTCACAGGACCAAAGATACGTGTGCCGACTGGTTGCTCAGTAGTGTCATTTAACAATACACAAGCATTACTGTCGAAGCGAATGACAGAACCGTCTGGGCGACGAACGCCTTTACGGGTGCGCACTACTACCGCCTTCAGAACATCACCTTTCTTTACTTTACCGCGAGGAATCGCTTCCTTCACTGTAACCTTGATGACGTCACCGATATGTGCATAACGGCGGTGAGAGCCACCCAGAACCTTAATACACATTACCTTGCGCGCGCCAGAGTTATCTGCTGCGTCAAGTGTACTTTGCATCTGGATCATTGTTAGTGCTCCGCTAAATATTAAAACTAGACCCTCTCGGGTCGGGCTGCCTCTTTAAAAGGGACGCGAATTGTACCACCCTTTTTTTAAATTGGGTAGACAAAAAACAAGCGGCTCCAAAAAATTATTTGGAGCCGCTTATAAGTTATAGAATTACAAAGATTAAATCTTCGCTTTTTCTAGAACTTTAACCAATGTCCAAGACTTAGTCTTAGACAGAGGACGACACTCAGCGATTTCAACTTTGTCGCCTAGGCCACAAGTGTTGTCTTCGTCGTGTGCGTGTACTTTAGTCGTGCGTTTGATGAACTTACCGTAAATTGGGTGTTTTACAGTGCGCTCAATAGCAACAACGATAGACTTGTCCATCTTGTCACTTACTACACGGCCTTGCTGGATGCGGTTAGTTTCGCTCATTATGCGCCTGCCTTTTCAGTCAAAACAGT
This sequence comes from Vibrio sp. 10N.261.46.A3, assembly GCF_041472995.1. Taxonomy (NCBI): domain Bacteria; kingdom Pseudomonadati; phylum Pseudomonadota; class Gammaproteobacteria; order Vibrionales; family Vibrionaceae; genus Vibrio; species Vibrio sp. 10N.261.46.A3. The sequence continues at coordinate 9,155 of NZ_JBFRRH010000116.1, forward strand.
TTTCACACGTGCGATGTCACGGCGTACAGCTTTTAGAGTATGAGTTTGCTGTAGTTGACCAGTTGCAGCTTGCATGCGCAAGTTGAACTGTTCACGTAGCAAATTCAATAGCTCAGCGTTAAGCTCTTCAACGTTCTTTTCGCGTAGATCTTGTGCTTTCATCACATCACCTGCTTAGTTACAAAAGTAGTTTTAACAGGCAGTTTACGTGCCGCTAGGCGGAACGCTTCACGTGCCAACTCTTCAGGTACGCCATTCATCTCGTACATAACTTTGCCTGGTTGGATTTGAGCAACCCAGTACGCAACTGAACCTTTACCTTTACCTTGACGAACTTCAAGAGGCTTTTCAGTAATCGGCTTGTCTGGGAATACACGGATCCAGATTTGACCTTGACGCTTAATGTGACGTGTCATAGCACGACGTGCCGCTTCGATTTGACGTGCAGTCAGACGACCACGGCCAACAGCTTTAAGACCGAATTCGCCGAAGCTTACTTCAGTACCTTTAGCTAGACCACGGTTACGACCAGTCATAACCTTGCGGAACTTAGTACGTTTTGGTTGTAGCATCGTTCGACTCCTTACTTACGGCCTTTACGCTGCTTCTTAGGCTTATCGCCTTTTGGCTCTACTGCGTTAGCAGCTGGCATACCGCCTAGAATCTCACCTTTGAAGATCCAAACTTTAATGCCGATCACACCGTATTGAGTGTGAGCCGAAGAAGTTGCGTAATCAATGTCTGCACGTAGAGTGTGTAGAGGCACACGGCCTTCACGGTACCACTCAGAACGTGCGATTTCAGCACCGCCAAGACGGCCGCCTACTTGTACTTTGATGCCTTTAGCGCCTAGACGCATAGCATTTTGTACCGCACGCTTCATTGCACGACGGAACATAACACGACGCTCTAGTTGAGACGCGATGCTATCAGCTACAAGCTGACCATCTAGCTCAGGCTTACGTACTTCAGCGATGTTAATTTGCGCTGGTACACCTGCGATTTTAGCTACAGCTGCGCGTAGCTTCTCTACGTCTTCACCTTTCTTACCGATAACAACGCCAGGACGAGCAGTGTGAATAGTCACACGGATGCTCTTAGCTGGACGCTCGATAACGATACGAGATAATGATGCTTTTTGTAGTTCCTTTGTAAGGAACTGACGTACCTTGAAGTCGCCGTCTAGGTTGTCAGCGAATTCGTTGGTATTAGCAAACCATGTAGCATTCCAAGGCTTAACGATGCCAAGACGAATACCATTAGGATGTACTTTCTGACCCATTGCTTACTCTCCTAGTCTTTAGCGATCTGCTACAACAATAGTGATGTGGCTTGAACGCTTCAAGATACGATCCGCACGACCTTTAGCACGAGGCATAATACGCTTCATGATAGGGCCCTCATCTACGAAGATTTTAGCGACATTTAGATCGTCGATATCTGCACCTTCGTTATGTTCCGCGTTAGCGATAGCTGACTCAAGAACCTTCTTAACTAATACAGCAGCTTTTTTGTTGCTGAAAGTTAGAATTTCTAGAGCTTGGTCTACCGACTTACCGCGAATTTGGTCTGCAACTAAGCGAGCTTTCTGTGGAGAAATACGAGCAAAGTTATGTTTAGCTAAAGCTTCCATCATCTACTCCTTATTTCTTCTTAGCTTTCTTATCTGCAGCATGACCGCGATAAGTACGAGTTGGTGCAAATTCGCCCAGTTTGTGACCGATCATTTCTTCGGTAACGAAAACTGGAACGTGCTGACGACCATTATGGACAGCGATGGTCAAACCAATCATTGTTGGGATGATCATTGAGCGACGGGACCAAGTCTTAATAGGCTTTTTGTCTCCGCTTTCCACCGCTTTCTCTACCTTCTTCAGCAAGTGTAGGTCAATAAAAGGACCTTTCTTGAGAGAACGTGGCATGGCGATTCCTCTTTATAAATTATTTAGTGCGACGACGTACGATGTACTTGTCAGTGCGCTTGTTCTTACGAGTCTTGAAGCCCTTAGTAGGAACGCCCCAAGGAGAAACTGGGTGACGACCACCAGATGTGCGGCCTTCACCACCACCATGTGGGTGATCCACCGGGTTCATTACTACACCACGTACGGTTGGACGTACGCCGCGCCAGCGTGAAGCACCAGCTTTACCAAGTTCACGTAGCATATGCTCAGAGTTACCAACTTCACCGATCGTTGCACGACCTTCAGAAAGAACTTTTCGCATCTCACCAGAACGTAGACGGATAGTTACGTATGCACCATCGCGAGCGATGATTTGAGCATAAGCACCAGCCGAACGAGCTAGTTGAGCACCTTTACCAGGCTTAAGTTCAACACAGTGTACAGTAGAACCTACTGGGATGTTGCGCATCGGCAGAGTGTTACCTGCTTTGATTGCAGCATCTACGCCAGATTGAATCTGGTCGCCTGCGTTAACACCTTTAGGTGCAATGATGTAACGACGCTCACCGTCTGCGTACAGAACTAGAGCGATGTTAGCACTACGGTTTGGATCGTATTCTAGACGCTCAACTTTCGCTGGGATGCCATCTTTAGTACGTTTGAAGTCAATCAGACGGTAATGGTGCTTATGACCACCACCGATGTGACGTACTGTAATACGACCGTTGTTGTTACGACCACCGTTCTTAGAGTTTTTCTCTAGAAGTGGTGCGTATGGCTTACCCTTGTGTAGGTCAGCGTTAACAACTTTAACGACGTGACGACGACCAGGGGAAGTCGGCTTACATTTAACAATAGCCATTTTTACTACTCCTGTTATTCCGCGCCGCCAACGAAGTCAAGATCTTGACCTTCTTTCAAAGTAACGTAGGCTTTCTTAACGTCTGAACGACGGCCTTCACGCATACCTTGACGTTTGGTCTTACCCTTTAATACAAGAGTATTTACAGACTTAACTTCAACTTCAAATAGCTTTTCTACAGCTGCTTTGATCTCTTTCTTAGTTGCATCTTTAGCTACTTTGAAAACGATAGTGTTCGCTTTCTCAGCTGCCATAGTTGCTTTTTCAGAGATGTGCGGAGCACGTAGAACTTTTAAGATACGCTCTTCAGTGATCATGCTAGCATCTCCTCAACTTGCTTAACTGCGTCAGCAGTCATTAGAACCTTGTCGAAAGCGATTAGTGATACTGGATCAACACCAGCAACATCACGTGCATCTACTTTGTATAGGTTACGAGCAGCTAAGAATAGATTTTCATCTACTTCGCCAGTCACAATCAGAACGTCGCTTAGCTCAAGCTCTTTAAGCTTAGCTACAAGTTCTTTTGTTTTTGGTGCTTCTACAGAGAAGTTATCAACAACGATTAAACGCTCTTGACGAACTAGCTCAGAAAGAATGCTCTTCATAGCACCGCGGTACATTTTTTTGTTTACTTTTTGGCTGTGATCTTGTGGTTTCGCAGCAAAAGTAACACCACCTGTACGCCAGATTGGGCTACGAATCGTACCAGCACGTGCGCGGCCAGTACCTTTTTGACGCCATGGCTTAGCGCCACCGCCAGATACTTCAGAACGAGTCTTTTGAGCACGAGTACCTTGACGAGCACCTGCTGCATATGCAACAACTACTTGGTGTACAAGAGCTTCGTTGAAGTCACGTCCGAAAGTAGTCTCGGAAACAGTTAGTGCATCAGCACCTTTAACCATCAATTCCATTACTTACTCCTAGACGTTATGCTTTAACAGCAGGTTTTACGATCACGTTTCCGCCTGTTGAGCCCGGTACTGCACCTTTAATAAGGAGTAGATTGCGCTCAGCGTCAACACGTACGATCTCTAGGTTTTGAGTCGTTACACGCTCAGCACCCATGTGACCTGCCATTTTCTTGCCTTTAAACACGCGGCCTGGAGTTTGACATTGGCCAATTGAACCCGGTGCGCGGTGAGACAAAGAGTTACCGTGAGTCATATCTTGAGTAGAGAAGTTCCAACGCTTGATAGCGCCTTGGAAGCCTTTACCTTTAGATGTACCAGTAACGTCTACTTTTTTAATTTCGTTGAAAAGTTCTACGTTTAGCTCAGCGCCAACTTCAAACTCTTCGCCGTTTTCTAAACGGAATTCCCAAAGACCGCGACCTGCTTCTACACCCGCTTTCGCGAAGTGACCAGCTTCAGGTTTAGTTACACGGTTAGCTTTCTTAGCACCAGTAGTTACTTGGATTGCTGCGTAGCCATCAGTCTCAAGAGTTTTAACTTGAGAAATACGGTTCGCTTCAACCTCAACAACAGTTACTGGGATAGAAACGCCTTCTTCAGTAAATACGCGGGTCATACCCACTTTACGTCCGACTAGACCAATCATTATTCTTATCTCCCTTAACCTAGGCTGATTTGAACATCAACGCCAGCTGCAAGATCAAGACGCATTAGAGCATCAACAGTTTTATCTGTTGGCTCAACGATGTCGATCAAACGCTTGTGAGTACGAATTTCGTACTGGTCACGTGCATCTTTGTTGACGTGTGGAGAGGTAAGAACAGTGAAACGCTCTTTACGAGTAGGTAGTGGAATAGGACCACGAACCTGTGCGCCAGTACGTTTTGCTGTTTCAACGATTTCCGCAGTTGAAGCATCGATTAGCTTGTAATCAAACGCTTTAAGGCGGATACGAATACGTTGGTTCTGCATGAGACAGAGCTCCAATTATTAAAAATTACACAAACAATATCGCCACTCAAACCCGATAAAACGAGAGAATGCCGATTGATTTATGTGAAACCGTAGCATCCAAAATTAGGACGCATTGTCAGTTAACTTTTGAAGCAAACAAGAAGTTTACTATTTTTATTAACCGCGAACATAAGCTGAGTATACATTACTAGGTAAGACCTACTCCTCAGTGCTCATTGGTTCACAACCAGCGTTAGCCAGTGCGATGCATTATACAGATCACACTTTAAGTTGCAAGCGGTGTTTGAAAAATAAACGCAGAATCTATTTACGGGGATAACTGGGGAGTTTGTATTGTACGGTAGTGCCCTACCGCTGGAAATTGAAAGCAAGGTAACAGCACGGTTAAGCCTCAGCTGTTACCTCTTTTATTTATCGTATTTTAACCGTCATCTTCATCCACATATTGAGCTTGTAGATAATTTTGGATCCCAGTCATTTTGATTAAACCAAGTTGAGTTTCTAACCAATCGACGTGATCTTCCTCGTCTTCTAAGATGTCTTGAAATAGATCTCGCGATACATAGTCGTGAATATCTTCTGCGTACGCGATGGCATTTTTCAAATCAGGTATAGCTTCCATCTCAAGAGATAAATCACACTGAAGCATCTCTTCAGTATCTTCACCAATTTTCAACTTACCCAAATCTTGAAGGTTTGGGAGGCCTTCTAAAAATAGTATGCGTTCAATTAAATGGTCAGCATGTTTCATTTCGTCGATAGATTCGTGGTATTCCTTATCGGCCAGGTGCTTTAAACCCCAATCTTTGTACATGCGAGAATGCAAGAAGTATTGGTTTATCGCGACGAGTTCGTTACCAAGAATTTTATTGAGATGTTGAATGATGATTGGATCGCCTTTCATGACATAGCCCTCCTCTTTGGCTCTTCTAACTGTAGAACCAAATCGAGAAGTGTCAAAAAAGCTAATGCCCTTTGGGCAAAACTAGCTTGCCTGTTTGAACAGGTCTTTCGCAGTATCGTTAATGACTTCTTTTGCTGAACGTACACACTTGCCGCATTGACTGCCAAGTGCTGTACATTTTTTAATTCCCTTGATGTCGGTAATGCCCTCTTCTATCACGAGCTTGCGGATTTTTTTATCCGAAACCCCATGGCATAAACAAATGTACATACTAAAACCTAAACCTTTAACTTAGGCTTAAATATAAAAAGGAATCATTCTTATTACCAGTCATATTTACTGTTTGGTTATATCGATTGGTTATATCGATTGGTTATAGTGTTTTGCGAGTAATTGTAAAAATTGGCTGTGAAGGTTGTATAACGGAAATGCGTGATTAAGGTGGGTCAGTAAATAACTGTATTTAAATTGGAATATAGTTAACTGTTATAAAGTGCGATGAATTTCCCTTATAACCAAAATAAAAAAGGGAAGCCGAAGCTCCCCTTTTCAGATGCGTGCTTTTCTAATGAAGAGTGTGCAAAAATCTAAATGCTATTAAGCGAAGATTTTAGCTACAACACCAGCACCAACTGTACGGCCACCTTCGCGGATTGCGAAACGTAGACCTTCGTCCATTGCGATTGGAGCGATTAGCTCAACAGTCATTTGAACGTTGTCACCTGGCATTACCATTTCTACGCCTTCAGGTAGAGTGATATCGCCTGTTACGTCAGTTGTACGGAAGTAGAACTGTGGACGGTAACCTTTGAAGAAAGGAGTGTGACGGCCGCCTTCGTCTTTAGAAAGTACGTATACTTCAGACTCAAACTTAGTGTGTGGGTTGATAGAACCTTTCGCAGAAAGTACTTGACCACGTTCAACGTCATCACGCTTAGTACCACGTAGAAGTGCACCAACGTTCTCACCTGCACGACCTTCGTCAAGCAGTTTACGGAACATTTCAACACCAGTACAAGTAGTAAGAGTAGTCTCTTTGATACCAACGATTTCTACTTCGTCACCTACACGTAGGATACCGCGCTCGATACGACCAGTTACAACAGTACCACGACCTTGGATTGAGAATACATCTTCAATTGGTAGTAGGAATGGTTGGTCAACTGCACGCTCTGGCTCAGGAATGTAAGAATCTAGTGCTTCTGCAAGCTCAACGATCTTGTCTTCCCACTGCTTCTCGCCGTTTAGTGCGCCAAGTGCAGAACCTTGGATAACTGGTAGGTCATCACCTGGGAAGTCGTATTCAGAAAGAAGTTCACGAACTTCCATCTCAACTAGCTCAAGTAGCTCTTCGTCATCTACCATGTCACATTTGTTCATGAATACGATGATGTAAGGGATACCAACTTGACGACCAAGTAGGATGTGCTCACGAGTTTGAGGCATAGGGCCGTCAGTCGCAGCAACAACTAGGATACCGCCGTCCATTTGTGCAGCACCAGTGATCATGTTTTTAACATAATCCGCGTGTCCTGGACAGTCTACGTGTGCGTAGTGACGTGCTGGAGTGTCGTACTCAACGTGAGAAGTTGCGATTGTGATACCGCGCTC
>NZ_JBFRRH010000117.1:0-513 GCF_041472995.1 Vibrio sp. 10N.261.46.A3
ACTTGCTGATTGGTGAGAGGTAGGGAGGGATTCAGATACAACTCACCCTAAGAGATTTTAAAAAAAACCTCTTAGTGGTGACTGATGACACTTGCCGACCGGAGCCGAGTATAGTTCATTTTCATCAGGAGAACCTTGATAACACCGGTTCTCTGCGAGAGTTACGCTCTGTTATGAGCCTTGTCGCCCGTCTCTCGCCGCTCTTCTTGTTAGTACCTTGCAAGGAAGTAAACTCTCCAATCTGCAAGCCTCTTTGCTACCGCTAATATCCGTAGACTCAAGAAGAACCACTCATGTGGGTGATGCTTTCGACAATTACGCTAGTCCCCATCAGACCAAAGCAAATAACAACGTACTAGGTTGAAAGTCTCTGATTTGTGGAGGAAATCTTACGATTTCTACATCTCTATGCTGTCTCGTAACCCTAGTGACACTAAACCCAACCACCGATTACTTGGAGAATACTCTTGAAGTGCCGACTCGATATGAACTATCATGAAAGGACTTCAACGC
>NZ_JBFRRH010000118.1:0-40748 GCF_041472995.1 Vibrio sp. 10N.261.46.A3
AATCTTTATAGTTATATCGAAATTGGTAATTCAATATAACGTTGTTTGTTCTTCTTTCATAAAGAAAGAATGGTGGCTACTGCGGGATTTGAACCTGCGACCCCATCATTATGAGTGATGTGCTCTAACCAACTGAGCTAAGTAGCCATCTGAGAGCGAAGTAATATAATATAATCTCGCTTCCAATGCCATTATCTTTTTAAAGATAATTACACTTTAAATTGTGGCTGGGCTACCTGGATTCGAACCAGGGAATGCTGGCATCAAAAGCCAGTGCCTTACCGCTTGGCGATAGCCCAACAATGATATCACTTAAGATATCTAAATAATGGTGCGGTCGGAGAGACTTGAACTCTCACACCTCTCGGCGCCAGAACCTAAATCTGGTGCGTCTACCAATTCCGCCACGACCGCTTTACTTTCCTAAAAACTCTTGTCGTTAATAAATATGAGTTTAATAACAAACAGAGTGCTTAGGAAATGGTGGCTACTGCGGGATTTGAACCTGCGACCCCATCATTATGAGTGATGTGCTCTAACCAACTGAGCTAAGTAGCCATTTCCAAATTGTCGTTCATTTCGAGACGTTGCCGCTTCGTTGTGAACGGGGCGCATTATGCGTAGTTGAGCGAAACCCGTCAACTTTTTTTTTGAATAAATCGCGAATAAACATCTGTTCGGTTTCTTTTTAGGCAAAGAGGCGTATTTGTCGACAAAAAATAGGTCTAAAAGGCGATATATATAGGAAGTTAAGTTTCTGATGAGGGACAATTTAGAAACGGGAAAAACAAAAAGGCCAGTGAATTCACTGGCCTTTTTTCTAGATGTTTAATCAGAATTATACGTTGAAGCGGAAGTGAACAACGTCACCATCTTTAACGATGTATTCTTTACCTTCAAGGCGCCATTTACCTGCGTCTTTCGCACCGCTCTCACCGTTAAATTCGATGAAGTGATCGAATCCAACTACTTCAGCACGGATGAAACCTTTCTCGAAGTCTGTGTGGATCTTACCCGCTGCTTGTGGCGCAGTTGCACCTACAGGGATTGTCCAAGCGCGAACTTCTTTAACGCCAGCTGTGAAGTAAGTTTGAAGAGTCAGTAGCTCATAACCAGAGCGGATCACTCGGTTAAGACCTGGTTCTTCGATACCCATATCGGCAAGGAACTCTTCGCGATCTTCGTCATCAAGTTCAGAAAGCTCAGATTCGATTGCTGCACAAACAGCAACAACAACGTTGTTTTCGTTTTCAGCGTATTCACGAACAGCGTCTAGGTATGGGTTATTTTCAAAACCATCTTCTGCAACGTTTGCGATGTACATGGTTGGCTTAAGTGTTAGGAAGTTTAGGTAGCCGATTGCTGCCGCTTCTTCTTTGCCAAGTTCAACAGTACGCGCCATACCACCTTCAGTTAGAACTGGAAGTAGCTTTTCTAGTACAGTGATTTCGAATTTAGCGTCTTTGTCGCCGCCTTTTGCTTTCTTCGCGTTACGTTGAATTGCACGCTCACAGCTGTCTAAGTCAGCCAGTGCAAGTTCAAGGTTGATCACTTCGATATCTTCGATTGGAGATACTTTGCCAGCAACGTGAACAATGTTTTCATTTTCAAAGCAGCGTACAACGTGACCGATAGCGTCAGTTTCACGGATGTTAGCTAGGAATTTGTTACCAAGACCTTCACCTTTAGATGCGCCAGCAACTAGGCCCGCGATATCTACGAATTCCATTGTCGTTGGAAGGATCTTCTGTGGATTAACAATTTTTGCTAATGCATCTAAGCGTAGATCTGGAACCGGAACGATACCTGTGTTTGGTTCGATCGTACAAAATGGAAAGTTTGCTGCTTCGATGCCTGCTTTAGTCAGTGCGTTAAACAGAGTTGACTTACCAACGTTTGGTAGACCAACGATGCCACATTTAAAACCCATGATATAAACCTTATTCTGCTTTGAACGTATGTAAGCGATTTTGTGCTTTTGGTAGGCCATCTTTTAATAAGATGTCTAGGCTGCGAACCGATTCGTCAACGACGGCCTCGATACACTCTTGCTCTTTTTGAGGAGCTTTGCCTAATACATAACCTGCAACTTTATCTTTGTGTCCTGGATGGCCAATGCCTAATCTAAGACGATAGAATTCTTTATTGTTACCCTGCTTGCTGATGATGTCTTTCAGACCATTGTGTCCACCATGACCACCACCTTTTTTAAACTTTCCAATACCAGGAGGCAGATCTAACTCATCGTGAGCGACCATGATCTCTTCTGGTTTAATTTGGTAGAACTTTGCTAAGGCTGCAACTGCTTTGCCTGACAAGTTCATAAAAGTCGTTGGGATCAGCAAACGAAGATCTTCACCGTGAACCATGATACGACCCGTTAGGCCAAAGAACTTTGGTTCGTTCTTTAGTGTCACGTTGTGTACACGTGCTAATTCTTCAACTACCCAAGCGCCCGCATTGTGGCGAGTTTTGGCGTATTCTGGACCTGGATTAGCCAGTCCAACGAGAAGTTTTATTTGTTGGCTCAAGGTATGGATCTCTCTTGGGATTTCAAAAAGCGCCGTATGATATCACAGTTTATGAAAAAGGTGCGAGCTAGCTGATAGCTGCGCGATTATTCCTGTTTGTGATAACCAGCAGTGCAATATTACTCAGACATAAAAAAAGCACTTCATTGAATGAAGTGCTTAATGTTTTTCTCTCGTGTGTTCCTAAAGCAAAGCTATTGGGCTTTGATTAGTTGAACATCGCTGAGATTGATTCTTCGTTGCTGATACGACGAATCGCTTCAGCAAGCATGCGAGAAAGGCTAAGTGTTGTCACTTTACCCGTCGCAGCCATCTCTGGAGATAGAGAGATAGAATCCGTTACGATAACTTGGTCTAGAACAGAGTTCTTGATGTTGTTCGCAGCAGTACCAGAGAAAACAGCGTGAGTTGCGTAAGCGAATACACGCTTAGCACCGCGCTCTTTAAGCGCTTCAGCTGCTTTACATAGTGTGCCACCCGTATCGATCATGTCATCAACGATAACACAGTCACGGCCTTCAACATCACCGATTAGGTTCATTACTTCAGAAACGTTAGCACGTGGACGACGCTTATCAACGATAGCGATGTCAACATCACCTAGCGCTTTAGCCGTTGCACGAGCACGTACAACACCACCAAGGTCTGGAGAAACCACTACTGGGTTTTCTAGGCCACGGTTAGCCATGTCTTCTAGAAGAACTGGAGTACCGAAGATGTTATCAACAGGTACATCGAAGAAGCCTTGGATTTGCTCTGCGTGTAGGTCGATAGTAAGAACGCGGTCAACGCCAACGTTAGAAAGGAAGTCTGCAACAACTTTTGCAGTAATTGGCACACGAGCAGAACGTACACGACGATCTTGACGGGCATAACCGAAGTAAGGGATTACAGCAGTAATACGGCCAGCAGAAGCACGGCGCATTGCGTCAATCATTACCACCAATTCCATAAGGTTGTCATTGGTTGGTGCACAAGTTGATTGAATCAGGAATACATCGCTACCACGAACGTTTTCATTGATTTGAACAGCGACTTCGCCATCAGAAAAACGGTCTACAGTAGCATCGCCAAGAGAGATGTATAGACGATCAGCAATACGTTGGGCTAGTTCAGGTGTTGCGTTACCAGCAAATAGCTTCATATCAGGCACGGTGGAAACCTCGGGTTGCGTCCAGTTTTAAATAGATTGTGGGTGGGCTGATTGGTATTCAGCCAGAGTTTCTTTTAAAGGAGAAATATTTCTTCCTTTCGCTACGAAAGCGGAAACTGTGTCAGGCAGTTGTTCTCGCACCAATTCGGCTTCTTTTTTGCTGTTAAATTCAGCAAAAACGCACGAACCTGTGCCAGTCAATCTCGACGGCGCGTATTGTAGCAGCCATGAAAGTTGCTTATCAACCTCTGGGTACAGCATTCGCACAATTTTTTCGCAATCGTTTACGTATTCTTGCTCTAGAAGCGTTGATAGCGCTCGCTTTGGCGTGTTTCGAGTTAATTCTGAATGTGTAAATATGTCTACAGTTGCTATGCTCACTTGAGGTTTAACCACAAGATACCATTTTTCATCCGGATTAGCGGGTTGTAGCTGTTCTCCAACCCCTTCAGCAAAGGCGGCGTGGCCTCGAACGAAGACGGGAACGTCAGCACCAAGTTTCAAACCGATCTCGGCGAGTTGATCATCCGATAGGTTGAGTTGCCATAAATAATTCAGAGCGACCAACACGGTTGCTGCATTTGAAGAGCCTCCGCCAATACCGCCACCCATAGGCAGTACTTTCTTGAGTTCAATATCGGCACCGAAAGAGGTTGAGGTATATTGCTGCAGCGCAGTAGCGGCTTTCCAGATCAAGTTGTCTTCAAGCGCTACTCCAGGAATTTCTGGAGTGATTGTTATCGAGCTAGTTTCTGAGTTTGCAGTCACCGTCAGTTCATCACCAAAATCGACAAACTGAAATAAGGTTTGAAGTTCGTGATAGCCATTGTCACGTCGACCTGTGATATAGAGAAATAAATTCAGTTTAGCCGGAGAAGGCCAATGGGTTGGCGTTGTTATCATTTTTTCAGTGTCCACTTCGAAACTACAATGTTGATTTTGTTATCGTCTTGCTTGAATGACAATCGAGTAGGGAGTGGGATTGTCTCTACCTTAGTGTTGTCTTCATCCGATAGTTGCTTATTCGGCACCTCTGTATTGCGATAGTTAGCAAAACTCAGTGTCCATAGTTGGTTGCTGACTTGTTTGGTGAGGGATTCAAGCGTGTTGGTGGTGTTCAATTGGTAGCTATCGGCTTGGTCTGGAATGCCAAGGAACCATTGTGGTAGATGATCAATAGGGATCTGTAAGCCTGTCAGCTGCTCAACCAAGACTGAAGCACTCGCATGAGTAAATACTTGATCATCATAGGTCACGACTTTTGCACCTGATGGATCAATGGTTAGGTTCAATGCCGTTTGACCGAGAAAAGTCGTAAGCCTTAATTGACTTTGATTCGGTGAATGCTTCCAAATGAAATTTAGGCTTTGGCGTTGCTCTGGGGAAATGTAAGCGAGCTTGCCTGAGGCTTGATAGTTTTCTATCTGTAAAAGCCGATCTTGATGACTTTGCCATTCAACGCTGGTTGGTTGTTCTGGGATAGACGAGCAACCCACCATAATTATGGCCATAAAAATAAGAGGCGTGATTTTGAGAAGTTTGCTCATATTTGCTCACAACTTGTTCAAATTTATCTAAAAAACGCTTCAACTATAGCATTGAATTCACGAAGTCAGGAAAACAAATCCCGCTTGCTCTTTAAATAGAGCCATGCATCAAGTAAAATTCGCCCCTTGTTTCCATTCCCTGATCGAGAACTTCTGATACATGTCTTTGCTTGCCGTAGGTATCAATCACAATACAGCGTCGGTTGAATTGCGAGAAAAAGTCGCTTTTGGTCCAGATAAATTATCTGAGGCACTCAAGCAACTTAACGCAAATGCACACGTAAATGGAAGTGTCATACTTTCTACCTGTAATCGAACTGAATTGTATTGTGACGTCAAAGGCGTGGCAAAAAACAAGCTCATCGATTGGTTGTCCGTTTTCCATCAAGTGAGCCCTGAAGAGCTAAAACCGAGCATTTATGTCCATGAAGAGCAGGCGGCGATTAAACATTTAATGCGCGTAGCTTGTGGCTTGGACTCTTTGGTATTGGGTGAACCACAGATCTTAGGTCAGGTGAAGCAAGCTTATACAGACTCGCGAGAGAACAAATCTGTTGATGCTTCAATGGAAAAGCTGTTCCAGAAATCATTCTCTGTCGCGAAGCGTGTTCGAACTGAAACGGAGATCGGCGGAAGCGCGGTTTCGGTTGCTTACGCAGCTTGTACGTTAGCCAAGCACATCTTTGAGTCGATTGCCGATTCAACTGTGTTATTGGTGGGTGCGGGTGAAACCATTGAGTTGGTGGCTAAGCATCTTTCAGCGAATGGCTGTACCAAGATGATTGTGGCTAACCGAACACGTGAGCGTGCTTTAGGGCTGGCTGAAGAGTTTGGTGCTGAAGTGATCAGCCTCAATGAGATCCCTGATCACCTGCATCGAGCGGATATCGTGATCAGCTCAACCGCAAGTCCGTTACCTATCATTGGTAAAGGCATGGTGGAAACTGCACTGAAAACAAGAAAACATCAACCTATGTTGCTGGTTGATATTGCGGTTCCGCGTGATGTGGAATCTCAGGTTGGCGAATTGAATGACGCCTACCTTTATTCAGTGGATGATCTGCAGTCGATTGTTGATGGCAACATTGAACAACGCAAAGTGGAAGCGATTCAAGCGGAAGCAATCGTTAGCGAAGAAAGTGCAGCATTCATGAGTTGGATGCGTTCACTGCAAGCTGTAGACAGTATTCGTGACTACCGTAAATCGGCCAACGAAATCCGAGAAGAATTATTAAGTAAGAGTTTACAATCACTTGCCGCTGGCGGTGACCCTGAGAAAGTCTTACTTGAGCTAAGCAATAAGCTCACAAACAAATTGATCCATGCTCCAACGCGCGCACTTCAAAGTGCAGCTGAGCAAGGAGAACCTGCAAAATTAATGGTCATTAGACAGAGTTTGGGCTTAGAAAACCCTCAATAATATTAGACCTCCAACAGAATAAGACATTATGAAAGCCTCGATTCTAGTAAAGCTTGAAACACTTGTTGAACGCTATGAAGAAGTTCAACATCTACTTGGTGATCCAGATGTAATCGGGAATCAAGACAAATTCCGTGCACTTTCTAAAGAGTACTCTCAACTAGAAGAAGTGACGGCTTGTTTCCAGTCATACCAGCAAGCTCAAGAAGATCTAGAAGCTGCTGAAGAGATGGCAAACGAAGATGACGCTGAAATGCGTGAAATGGCTCAAGACGAAATCAAAGACGCAAAAGCGGCGATTGAACGTTTGACTGATGAGCTACAGATTCTTCTGATTCCAAAAGATCCAAACGATGAGCGTAACTGTTTCCTTGAAATCCGTGCAGGCGCGGGTGGTGATGAAGCGGGTATCTTCGCGGGCAACTTGTTCCGTATGTACTCTAAGTTTGCTGAGAAGAAAGGTTGGCGCGTTGAAATCATGAGCAGCAATGCTTCTGAACAAGGCGGCTACAAAGAGATGATCGCTAAGGTTAGTGGCGACGCTGTTTACGGCACAATGAAGTTTGAGTCAGGCGGTCACCGTGTACAACGTGTACCTGAAACCGAATCTCAAGGCCGTGTTCACACGTCAGCATGTACAGTTGCCGTTATGCCGGAAATCCCAGAAGCGGATCTTCCAGAAATCAAAGCGGGCGACCTTAAAATTGATACTTTCCGTGCATCAGGCGCGGGTGGTCAGCACGTTAACACCACGGATTCAGCAATCCGTATTACTCACTTACCAACGGGTACAGTAGTAGAGTGTCAGGACGAGCGTTCTCAGCATAAAAACAAAGCGAAAGCGATGGCTGTTCTTGCTGCTCGTATTGTTCAAGCAGAAGAAGAGCGCCGCGCGGCAGCGGTTTCTGATACACGTCGTAACCTACTAGGTTCGGGTGACCGTAGTGACCGTATTCGTACGTACAACTACCCACAAGGTCGTGTTTCGGATCACCGTATCAACCTTACTATCTACCGTCTTAACGAAGTACTTGAAGGTGACATGCAAAGCTTGCTTGATCCTGTACTTCAAGAGCACCAAGCCGATCAGCTTGCTGCACTTGCAGAGAACAACTAACCAGTATGCAGTCAGCATATACGGTTGAAAGTGCTTTAAAAGCAGCAATCGTAAAGCTTCAAGAGGGTGATAACACATCACCCTCTATTGATGCCGCGGTACTGCTTTGTCACGCCTTAGATAAACCAAGGTCTTACCTACTGACTTGGCCTGAGAAGCATCTCACCTCAGAGCAAGAGTCTGAATTCAATGCCCTTCTAAAACGTCGCTTAACCGGTGAGCCTGTGGCTTACATTATCGGTGAGCGTGAGTTTTGGTCACTGCCGTTAAAAGTTTCCCCTTCTACATTAATCCCACGCCCAGATACCGAGCGTTTGGTTGAGGTGGCTTTGGATAAAACGTACGGCAAGCAAGGCGCGATTCTCGATTTAGGGACAGGTACAGGTGCTATCGCGTTAGCATTGGCGTCTGAGATGCCGAATCGACAGGTAACGGGTATTGATCTTCGCCCTGAAGCGCAGCAGCTTGCTACAGAGAATGCACAACGTCTCAACATCACCAACGCGACCTTTTTGCACGGCAGTTGGTTTGAGCCTTTGAGCTCTGAAGAAACTGTGAAATTCTCTCTGATTGTCTCTAACCCGCCATACATTGAGAAGAATGATCCTCATTTATCTCAAGGCGATGTGCGTTTTGAGCCAATCACAGCACTGGTTGCTGAGGAGAAAGGGCTTGCAGATATCCGATACATTTCTGAAAACGCTCGCGGCTTTTTGGAAAATGAAGGTTGGTTAGCATTTGAACACGGCTATGACCAAGGTTTGGCAGTTCGTGAAATTATGCAGGCGCTCGGTTATCTCGATGTTGTCACAGAGAAAGATTACGGTGGTAATGACCGAGTGACATTGGGTCGTTACTGTTCATAGTGAGTGATTGTTAATCGTCTTGTGAGCAATGGATGATGAACTTGCTAAATTGATACCTTTAACTCGACAATACATTTAACTCGCTAATGCATTTAACGCAGAAATACAGAGATTTTATGCGGAACTACAGAGCATTAACGGGTATTGTGAGGCTCGTGTTAACGAAAGCACATATAAAAATATAAAGGAATACCATGTACGAAGGTCTAAAACATTTTCACCTATTAACGATTGCTATAAGTGCGCTACTTCTTTCGATTCGTTTCGCTCTTATGATGGCTAACTCACCTAAGCTTAAGCATCCTTTCTTGCAGCGTTTCCCTCATATCAATGACTCGTTGCTATTGCTATCGGGTATTGGTTTGATTTTCATCACTGGCTTTATTCCATTCACACCAGCAGCACCATGGTTAACCGAAAAACTAACTTGTGTTATGGCTTACATTGCATTGGGTTTCTTTGCGCTTAAGCTAGGTAAAAACAAGCTACTGAGAGTATTCTCTTTCTTTGGTGCGCTTGGCTGGTTAGCGATGGCAGGCAAAATCGCAATGACCAAGACGCCAACATTTTTCGGTTAATTATCTCCTTATTTCGGTTAACTATCTATGTACGAATTTTTTGATGAAGACTTTGACCAGCTAGAATTAGCTGAAGGTGCATTGATCTTAAATAAAGCGATTAACCCAGAAACTCAAGACAGTTGGGCAGAGCAAGAGCTGGCGAGATTGTTAAAAGACGCCGAGTTTGCTTTGGTTAATGAAACCGATGAACAGCAGAAGTTTGAATCTTTTATTCGACTATTCTTTTATGAATGGGGCTTTGCTGGCGATAAAGATGCGTATTTCTCTTCGGAAAACGCGTTCATCGATAAAGTGCTTGAGAGAAAGAAAGGCATTCCAGTGAGTCTGGGAGCGATCTTTCTTTTTCTAGGTCGCAAGCTAGGCTTTCCTGTAGAGGGCGTCTCTTTCCCGACTCAATTCTTACTTAAAGTAAGTTGGTACGGGCAAGCTGCAGCCTATATTAATCCTTATAACGGTGAGTATGTTGGCGAACAAACGCTGCGAGCATGGTTAATTGGACATGACGGCCCATTAGCTAAGGTGAAACCCGAGCACTTAGAAGTTGCCGACCACCCAACAATTATTGGTAAGTGGTTAGCCCTGCTCAAGAGTGCACTACTGCGAGAAGAGCGTTATACGCTTGCATTGAAGTGTACTGACCTTGCTTTGACGTTTGTACCTGATGACCCATATGAAATCCGTGACCGCGGTTTTATCTATCAGCAGCTAGACTGTCACCAAGTAGCCGCAACCGATTATCAATACTTTATCGACCAATGCCCAGATGACCCGGCATCTGAGTTACTGAAATCTCAAGTGAACGTCATGAACGAAAAGACAGTGGTTGTTCACTAATTAATAATTATTTAGAGAGAATATGATGGAACAGAAAACAGTTCATATTGGCGATATGCCAATTGCTAACGACAAGCCATTTACGCTATTTGCAGGCATGAACGTTCTTGAATCTCGCGATCTTGCTATGCAGATCTGTGATCACTATGTAAAAGTAACCGAGAAGCTGGGCATCCCTTACGTATTTAAGGCGTCTTTTGATAAAGCGAACCGCAGCTCAGTTCATTCATACCGTGGTCCAGGAATGGAAGAAGGTCTTAAAATCTTCCAAGAGCTGAAAGATACTTTCGGCGTGAAGATCATTACTGATATCCACACAGAAGCTCAAGCTCAGCCTGTTGCGGATGTGGTTGATGTAATCCAACTACCTGCATTCCTAGCTCGTCAAACTGATCTTGTTGAAGCAATGGCTAAGACTGGCGCAGTAATCAACGTGAAGAAGCCTCAGTTCATGAGCCCGAACCAAGTTGGCAACATCGTTGATAAGTTCGCTGAGTGCGGTAACGACAACATTATCCTATGTGAGCGTGGCGCTTGCATGGGTTACGATAACCTAGTCGTTGATATGCTTGGCTTTGGCGTAATGAAGAAGTCTTCAAACGGTAGCCCAATTATTTTTGACGTGACGCACTCTCTACAAATGCGTGACCCATCAGGTGCAGCATCTGGCGGTCGTCGTGAGCAAACGGTTGAACTTGCTAAAGCGGGTCTTGCTACTGGTATTGCGGGTCTGTTCATTGAAGCTCACCCAAACCCAGACCAAGCTCGTTGTGATGGCCCATCTGCGCTACCTCTAGACAAACTAGAGCCGTTCTTGAAGCAGATGAAAGCACTTGATGACCTTATCAAAGGCTTTGAGCATATTGATATTAAATAATTGAGATGGATGTGAAGTAACGGAAACGTTATTTAACAAAGTTGATCTAAGAAAGCCCAGTTCTCTGAATTGGGCTTTTTTTTAATCTCGTAAAAGCAGCCGAATATAAACCGTTCATTTAAAGAGTTGTTAACGTGGCGGGTTATTACCTAAGAAACTCGTATATGAGTGTGAGGTCAGTCCTGTTTGCAGTAAATTACTGATGTTCATCACACTTTGTAAGTAAACGATTGCTTGTGATGCAGGGGAAGTTTGAGTGTAATCTCATAATTTTGTTACACTTAACTGTTGATCTATGCGTGACCAATTCGACATAAATATGAAATCGTCGTGTTACATCTAGAATGTTAATTTAAGATTAGTCATGTTGAAGTCTTATTGTTCGAACTCCAGGAAAGGGGTCGCAATAGATTATAAAAAGCAGTGGATTCCCCTAAAAAGTTCAAAGGTATGACAATGAAGCAACGCCTTATTCTAAAGACAGCACTAAGTGCTGCAATTCTAGCTACTCTAGCTGGGTGTGCGTCTCAATCAGCTCATGATTGGAACCAAGATGAAACTTACAAGCTAACGATTCTTCACACAAACGATAACCATGGTCGTTTCTGGCAGAATAAATACGGCGAATACGGCATGTCTGCGCGTAAAACGCTAGTTGACCAACTTCGTTCAGAAGTTGAAGCAGAAGGCGGTAGCGTGTTGCTTCTATCTGGCGGTGACATCAACACGGGTGTCCCAGAATCAGACCTTCAGGACGCAGAACCTGATTTTAAAGGTATGAACAAAATTGGTTACGATGCAATGGCATTGGGTAACCACGAGTTTGATAACTCTTTAGACGTACTACAAAAGCAGATCGACTGGGCTAACTTCCCAATGCTATCTGCAAACATCTACGATAAAGCGACAGGCGAACGTAAGTTCCAAGCTTACGAGATGTTCGAAAAGCAAGGCATCAAGATTGCGGTTATTGGTTTAACAACGGAAGATACCCAAAAGATTGGTAACCCTGAATTTATCGCGGGCATCGACTTCCGTGATCCTAAAGAAGAAGCGAAGAAGCTAATCGCTGAACTTAAAGAAACAGAAAAACCGGATCTAATCTTTGCTGTGACTCACATGGGTCACTACGAAAATGGCCAACGTGGTGTTAACGCTCCGGGTGATGTCGCACTTGCTCGTTACCTAAACGAAGGCGATCTGGACATGATCGTTGGTGGTCACTCTCAAGAGCCTGTATGTATGGAAGGCCCTAACGTTGCGAAGAAAAACTTCAAGCCGGGTGAAGAGTGTAAGCCTGACGTACAGAACGGTACTTACATCGTTCAAGCTCACGAGTGGGGCAAGTACGTAGGTCGTGCTGATTACGAATTCCGTAATGGCGAGCTAGAGATGGTGAGCTACGACCTGATTCCAGTTAACCTTAAGAAGAAAGTTAAGATTGACGGTAAGAAGCAACGTGTTCTTATTCAAGATGAAATCGCACAAGACCCAGAGCTACTTGAATTCCTACGTCCTTTCCAAGAGCAAGGTCAGGCACAGCTAGAAGTTCAAATCGCAGAGACAAATGGTAAGCTTGAAGGCGATCGTAACGTCGTTCGCTTCCAACAGACCAACCTAGGTCGTTTAATTGCGACTTCTCACATGGAGCGTGCAAAAGCAGACTTCGCAGTGATGAACTCTGGTGGTGTACGTGACTCAATTGAAGCCGGTAATGTTACTTACAAAGACGTGCTAACAGTACAACCTTTTGCAAACATCCTGACTTACACAGACATGACGGGTAAAGAAGTTCTAGATTACCTAAACGTAGTGGCGACTAAACCAATCGATTCTGGTGCTTACGCTCAGTTTGCTGGTATCTCTATGACAGTAGCGAACGGTGAAGTATCGAATGTATTCATCGGTGGCAAACAGCTTCGTCTAGACGAAACATACCGTTTCACAGTACCAAGCTTTAACGCTGCTGGTGGTGACGGTTACCCTAAATTGTCTGACCACCCAGGTTACGTAAATACTGGTTTTGTTGATGCTGAAGTACTGAAAGAGTACCTAGAAGCAAACAGCCCGGTTGACGTGAACAAGTATGCGCCTTCAGGCCAAATGGTTTACAAGTAATTGAATCCAAGCAATTGTATCAATAGGTGCTAAATTAGATTGACTCTAGCACCATGATAAATTTAACTAAAGCGACGCCGAGGCGTCGCTTTTTGTTTATCTATCGTTTGGATTTGTTATGACCCCTGCAATCAATCTCGCCAAGAAAAAGAAAATCGCTCATAGCGTGCATCAGTATCATCATGATGCCAATAATACCAACTATGGTTTAGAAGCCGTTGAAGCGCTTGGTCAAGATCCTAAGCGTGTGTTCAAAACGCTTTTGTTCTGTTTGAACGGTGTGGCTAAAGACTTGGCTGTGGCGGTTATTCCTGTGGACCAAAAGCTAAACCTAAAACTTGCGGCAAAAGCAGCGAAAGGTAAAAAAGCAGAGATGGCGAATCCTGAAATTGCACAGAAAACCACGGGTTATGTGGTGGGTGGAATCAGTCCGCTTGGTCAAAAGAAAGCACTGCCTACCTTTGTTCATTCGAGCGCTACCGATTTTGAAACGATATGTGTGAGTGCAGGAAAGCGCGGGCTAGAAATTGAATTAGACCCAAAAGACTTAACACTGCTCACTCGCGGCCAGTTTGCTGATCTATGTTTATAGATTGTCGTTGTCATGAATGATAAAACTATCGAATGACCAACAAAAACGCCCGCTAGACTAATCTAGCGGGCGTTTTTCTATCGAGTGTCTCGTCTTACTGACTCTGACTACTTCTTCAGACCTAAAGTACCACCAACACGCTTTGGTGCAGGTTTGTTCGGTCTGTTTGAATCTTGGCTGCGATTTGCCGGTTTACCGCTTCTACGATCATTATTGTCGCGATCTGTGCGATTGTGATCCGAACGGTTTCTATCTGAATTTGAACGCTCTGAACGAGAATTCGACTTCCAGTTTTCGGTATTACCACCGCTTTCACCGTTCGATGAATTGCGGCCACGCTTTGAGTTAGGCGCATGACGGAATTCATCCGCATTGTTACCGCGGTAAGTGCGAGTACGGTTCTCGTTTTGATTACGGCGCGCTGTTGAAGCTTGGTTCTCTTCACGGCTATCAAAAAGTTTCGCGTCAGTCGCTTTACGAATGCGTTGACCTTTCGCGTTCATTTTTGACGCATCTTCCGTACTTACTGAGCCCTCACACATCGCTAAGATCTCAGTGATCTCTTCGTCGCTCAGGTAGCGCCATTTGCCGTTAGGAATGCCGTCTAGTGAGATATTCATAATACGAACACGACGTAGTTTAAATACTTCATAACCGAGCGCTTCACACATGCGGCGAATTTGGCGGTTAAGGCCTTGCGTTAATGTGATTCGGAATGAGAACTTAGTCTCTTTCTCTACTTTACATGGCAAGGTAACAGTATCGAGGATATGAACACCAGCGCCCATTTGCTTCAAGAATTCCGTCGTAATCGGCTTATCTACACGCACCACGTATTCTTTCTCGTGGTTGTTACCTGCACGTAGGATCTTGTTTACGATGTCGCCATCGTTGGTCAAGAAGATAAGGCCATCAGAAGGCTTATCTAGGCGACCAATCGGGAAAATACGTTTGTGGTGGCCGATAAAGTCGACGATGTTGCCAGGAATATCACGCTCAGTCGTACAGGTGATACCTGTTGGTTTATTAAGAGCAATGTAAATCGGCTTCTCTTTTGAGCGAACAGGCTTATTGTCGATCTCAACATCATCACCTGGCAAGACTTTAGTACCCATTTCAGGGATCTTACCGTTAATAGTAACTCGGCCTGCATCAATGAGCTTATCGGCTTCGCGGCGTGAGCAAAAACCAGTTTCACTGATGTATTTATTAAGGCGTTTAGCTTGGGATTCTTGTGACATGATATTCTCTTAGCGTTTCACAACGGAAATATAGATAAACTCAAAGCAACCTTTGGATAGTTGCTTTGAGTTGGGATTCGTTAACTGAGGACAATTTTAGCACTTGGTGTGAGTCTAGGCACGAAATATCGATCTTGATGCAATTCGCTATCAGTGTACTTGTCTGCTTCAACCAGTTAACTGGTGCGTTTTTGATGGCGCTCTCTGTTCTCTAGCTTTTTCTCATTACTCTTTCTGAGCATAACGTAGACTGCGCCAGTACCACCATGAAATTGCTGAGCAGAATGAACACATTGAACGTCGTTAATTTGCGTGAGCCAATTCGCCACGTAGCTTTTCATCATTGCTGGTGGGTTCGAACGCTCACCCTTACCGTGAACAATGATGACGGTACGAACATCCATTCTTAAACACTGACGCAAGAATGAAAGCACTTCGTTACGTGCGTCTTTCAGTGTTTTCCTATGAAGGTCGAGCTTGGCTTGAATAGGGTATTTGCCTAGGCGCAGCTTTTTGTATACGCCTTCTTGTACACCGTCTTTTTTATAAGCAACGACATCGTCTGGCTTGATCATTGGCGAGTAATCTAATGATAAGTAGTCTTTCTCGTCGTCAGACAGCCACATAGCGGCTTCACGCTTAGCAAGGTGAGATTCGGTGACTCGGTGTACTTTCTGGTGTTCAGCGGTGTCATGGTCGATACGTTTAACGTCGCCCATCATTTCTTGGAATAGATCTAAGTCGTCATCATGAGACATAGTGTGTATCTCAAGTTGGGGAAGGATAGGGTAAGTATACCTAAGTTGAGGCTGGGTTTAAAAATGAAAAAACCGGAGAAGACAATAAGTCTGCTCCGGTGCAAAGCGTTTTGACATTTACTTATAAAGTAAAAGAATACTTAAAAGTAAATGATTTAGGCTGAGCGATTCTAGTGAGGAGATTTTTCAGTCATAACTTTGTAGATGAAGAAGCCTCCATAAAACATCATGAGACCCAGAGCCCCGAAGATTACTATCATTGAAGATAGTCCCACCGCATTACCAAATAGGAGATCTAGCCAAAAGTCCATGTGTATACCTCAAAGTTATATGACACGGGTTAGTGTATTAACTGGTATTATCAATTCACTGATCTGGATCAATCCTGTTTCATAAGTTAAATACTTGTTGGTAACTGTGTGTTTTTCGTCACATCAAGCGTGTTGTTGTATGTCTTTTGTTCGAACGATTCGAATTCACAATAAATATGAGAAAAAGCGCTTGCGGATAAATTTAGAATCCGTATTATACGCTCCATCGACAGGCAATCAGCCAGTTAGATATCTCGGTGAATAGCGCAGCTTGGTAGCGCATCTGGTTTGGGACCAGAGGGTCGGGGGTTCGAATCCCTCTTCACCGACCACATTAAGAAAGCCTGCTCATTGAGCAGGCTTTCGTCGTTTCAGGGCATGGAAAATGGGATTTGAACCTAAGTGGGTTCGCCTGATGTTCAAAATAAGCTCTTCACCGACCATATTAAAGAAAGCCGTAGCACTCTTTGTAATAGAAGGGGCTACGGCTTTTTTGCATTTTAACCCTTTTGTTTCGATTTGGTTTGGGACATGAGGGTGGTGGCTGGTGCGCCAGTCCGATGGAAGCCCAGCCGCGTCGAATCCCTGCTTCACCGACCACATTAAGAAAGCCTGCTCAATGAGCAGGCTTTCGTCGTTTTAGATCATAGGAAATAGGATCAGAACCAAAGTGGGGTTCGCCTGATATTCAAAATAAGCTCTTCACCGACCACATTAAAGAAAGCCGTAGCACTCTTTGCAATAGAAGGGGCTACGGCTTTTTTGCATTTTGGTATGTGCGTAATTCTCTAGAGTGACCAAGGAGCGAGTTGGGAATCTCTTGTTGTTCTAAACACCTTGCTTAGAGACAAGGATTGACCCAATAAGCCAGTCCCCAAATTATTTACTTAACATCACACGTGATGTCTTTTATCGGTGTTTCCGAGGTAACAAAACAAACATACGCTTCCGCTGGCTTATTAGGGCCTATTCGAATGTAACCTGCCTTTACTTCATCTTCATCAAACGTCACCGAGTGAGAGCTTCCCGTTTGGTTGTCGTAAAAGTTTGCTTCAAAATTGTTGTTCATTTGGCTTGCGATACGGTTTCGTGTTGTAGATGTTGTGAACGTAATATTGGCGCAGCGCATGGGTGGCTTTTCAGTAATCAAAAACTGTCCGCTTTCTTTATCTAGCACGCCGCCTTTGGTATCCGGTTGTATGTCTATTGCCTGAAACTGTTCGATGGTGCATGTTTCTTTGGCTGAGGCTATTGAGGGCATCAGCATCGTGAGGGCTAGAGGGAAAGCAAAAAGTACTGGTTTCATTAGAACAACGCCATAGGTAAAAAGAGCGAAAGATAATAGCACCGCAATGGTGCTATTAAATGTAAAGATTCTGTTATTAAGGAAATGCTTTTATAACGAAAACAAAATGAGGTGAGTATTGTTAGCCTTTTGGGCTAGCCTCAAATTGACATTGGGCTTGTTGGTTTTGTGATTGCTGGATGACACTGAAGCCTTTCTTTTCTAATAACTGTATAAGGTTACCTTCTCCAATTAGGTGCAAGGTGCCAACTACTATCAAGTAGTTCCCTTTAGACTTAAGTTTCCAATTATTGGCGGATAGCTTGTTTGCCCAGTCTATGTTGCGATCGGTTAAGAACGCTTTTTCAAGTTCAGGCGACATCTCTGATAGCTCTGAAAAGGCTTCCAGCTTCGCTAAATCACCTGCTTTCCAGCTTTCAATCAGGCAATGAACCACACGATCAGTTTGGTCAAACTCTTCAAGGCTACTGACTAACCACTCTTTACCGTCATCCTTTTGTTTTGTCATCAGGTCTATTTGGAATTGTAGTGGCTCTAAACTGATAACCGGAACATCTTGGATAGTCGCTTTGTAAGCTAGCGTCGCATCAACGCCGCCGGCGGAGCCATAACCAAGGTTTTTTAGCTGCTGCATCTGTATCGAAAGAGAAGTCGCCCAAGGCGGTGAGCTAAGCAGTTGTTGCGTCGGCATGTCCAATGATTTTGAGATGTTGGTTAATAATTGCAGCTGTTCTTCATTGAGTACATCGGCAGTTGTGAGTTTGTTGTGGGGATATACAACGCCATCAGACTTTCTGATATCCGTTTCGATAATTAACCCATCACTGTTTTTTAGCGCGTCGGTGATCGCCGAAGGAAGTGGGTACATACTCTCGTCCCCAACGTGCACAGAACCTAAGATAGTGAGTGTTAGATCATCCTTTTTTGCTTGCCAATAAAGAGGTTCGGCGACCGCTTGCCTAGCTGAAAAAGCGAGAACGAATAAAACCATGTACCAGAGTGGGCGCAAAGAGAGCTCCTTAAGGAAGTATTAAACTCGTTAAAATCGATTTTGACGGTGTTTTTTAACGGTTTTTTTTGAGAACGATGTCACGTTGTTTGTATGAAAAGTATAACAACCCGAACACACTCTTAAACCTTTCTCTGTATCAACGACACGATTTTATGAAATCCTTTAAAAAGATTGTGATTCAATTCTCAATTTTTACGTCAAAATAAAACTGACGGAAGTGCCGTTAATTCTAACTTAATGATTTTTATATAATTAATTTTATCGTTGTTTTTGAGATTTGAAGCTGATCACTTTATTAGCTTGATTTAATTCACGGTAAAAAATAAGCCCATATAGTTTAGCTAACTTTCGAAGCGCTCCAATTTGCTTCTTACTCAATTTTTAAATTTATGGGTGAATACGATGTTGAAGAGAAACTTACTATCTGTAGCGGTACTGGCTGGTTTGGCGGGTTGTGCTGTGACACAAGCACCAGAGCAAAAGGTGGTTAATGCACTGGCTGATAACCTTGATGTGCAATATGAAATCTTGACGAACCACGGTGCAAACGAAGGCATGGCTTGTCAGGACTTAGGCGCAGAGTGGGCATCATGTAATAAAGTGAACATGACGTTAACTAACGATGGTGAAGCGATTGATTCAAAAGATTGGACTATCTACTTCCACAGTATTCGCCTTATCTTAGATGTTGATAATGAGCAGTTTAAAATCACTCGCGTAACCGGCGACTTACACAAGCTAGAACCAACAGAAAAGTTCGATGGTTTTGCAGCGGGTGAAGAAGTGATTCTTCCATTAACCAGTGAATACTGGCAACTGTTTGAAACCGACTTTATGCCGGGTGCATTTGTAACGGCACCAAATGCAGAACCTAAGATGATTGCTTCATTGAATACGGAAGATGTCGCGTCGTTCGTAACAGGTTTAGAAGGAAACAACCTAAAGCGTACGCCTGATGATAACAACGTAATGGCGACTGCTGTTACGCGTTTCGAAAAGAATGCGGATCTAGCAACGCAAGACGTATCAACTACTTTACTACCAACGCCAATGTCGGTAGAAGCCGGTGAAGGTTCAGTTAGCATTGCTGGTGGTATTGCCCTACCTAAAGACGCATTCGACGCTGAGCAATTCGCAGCAATTGAAGAACGTGCAGATGTGGTAAACGTAGATGTGAGTGGCGACCTACCTGTGAGTGTCGCTGTTGTTCCTACTCAGTTTACGGGTGATTTAGCGAAATCTGGCGCTTATGAACTAAGCATCTCGAAAGAGGGGATTGCAATTAAAGCGTTTGATAAAACAGGCGCTTTCTACGCAGTTCAGTCTATTTTTGGCCTAATAGACAGTCAGAATGCTGAATCATTACCACAACTGTCGATCCAAGATGCGCCACGCTTTGATTACCGTGGTGTGATGGTGGATGTTGCTCGAAACTTCCACTCAAAAGATGCCATCCTAGCGACGCTAGATCAAATGGCAGCCTACAAGATGAATAAACTGCACCTTCACTTAACGGATGATGAAGGTTGGCGTTTAGAAATCCCAGGTTTACCAGAGCTAACGGATGTAGGGTCTAACCGTTGTTTCGATTTGGAAGAGCAAAGCTGTTTACTGCCTCAGCTAGGTTCAGGTCCAACAACAGACAACTTCGGCTCTGGTTTCTTTAGTAAAGCGGATTACGTCGAGATCTTAAGCTACGCAAAAGCGCGCAGCATCGAAGTTATCCCAGAGATTGATATGCCAGCACACGCTCGTTCTGCTGTGGTATCAATGGAAGCACGTTACACTCGCCTAATGGCGGAAGGTAAAGAAGCGGAAGCGAACGAATACCGTTTGATGGATCCACAAGATACATCGAACGTGACGACTGTTCAGTTCTACGATAAGCAAAGTTTCATTAACCCATGTATGGAATCGTCGACTCACTTTGTTGATAAAGTGATCTCTGAAGTGGCAGCAATGCACCAAGAAGCGGGGGTTCCGCTAACAACTTGGCACTTTGGTGGCGATGAAGCGAAAAACATTAAGTTAGGCGCTGGCTTACAAGATATTAATGCAGAAGACAAAGTGGCATGGAAAGGTAACATTGACTTATCTAAGCAAGATAAGCCGTTCCAACAATCTCCACAATGTCAGAAATTAATTGCTGACGGTACAGTAAGCGATTTCGGTCACCTGCCAAGCCATTTTGCAGAAGAGGTGTCTAAGATTGTTGCTGAGAAGGGCATTCCACACTTCCAAGCGTGGCAAGATGGCCTGAAATACAGCGAAGGTGAAGAAGCATTTGCAACAGAAAGTACGCGCGTTAACTTCTGGGATGTTCTTTACTGGGGCGGTACTTCATCAGTTTACGACTGGTCTGCGAAAGGTTATGACGTAATTGTTTCTAACCCAGATTACGTATACATGGATATGCCATACGAAGTAGACGCAGCAGAACGTGGTTACTACTGGGCAACGCGTGCAACTGATACTCGTAAGATGTTTGGCTTTGCTCCAGAGAACATGCCACAAAACGCAGAAACGTCATTAGACCGTGACGGCAATGGTTTCAGTGGTAAAGGTGAGATTGAAGCGAAACCTTTCTACGGTTTGTCAGCGCAGCTTTGGTCTGAAACAGTACGTACCGACGAGCAGTATGAATACATGGTATTCCCGCGCGTTCTTGCCGCAGCTGAGCGTGCATGGCACCGAGCGGATTGGGAAAACGACTACAAAGTGGGCGTTGAGTACTCTCAAGATACTGACTTAGTAAATAAGCAGGCTCTAAACAGTGACTTTAATCGTTTCGCGAATATTGTAGGCCAACGTGAGCTGGCTAAGCTTGAAAAAGCGGGTATTGATTACCGACTGCCAGTTCCGGGTGCAAAAGTGGTTGATGGCAAGCTTGCAATGAACGTTCAATTCCCAGGCGTAGAGCTTCAGTACTCAGCTGATGGTGAAAACTGGCTAACGTATGATGAGCAACAACGTCCATCGGTTTCTGGCGAAACTTACATCCGCTCTATCTCTGAAAGTGGCGAGAAAGTAAGTCGAGTGACTTCGGTAAAATAATCGATAAGCAACATTAATAGAAAAGCTCCCTAGCTATTGTCTTAATCAGATAAAAGTGGGAGCTTTTTTTTCGTCCAAACTAAGTTAGGCACTTCTCTTAAGCTGAAACATATAGAAATACTCTTTGTTTATATCGTCAACAATGCACATAAGGTGAGTTCCATCGCAAAAGTGACGCGCTTCTCATTATTCTCTTCAAAAAATAAGTCCCCCATAAAAAACTCTAAATCAAGTGTGATTGAACTAACTTATTCTAATTTCGCAGCGTGAAATAATGTGATCTGGATCTGTACGTTTTTTCGTCTTGAGTTTTTTATCAATTTTTATGTTTTTAACTATATGATTTTAAAATGTTAAATAACTTGTTCTTTTTTGATAGTGAGAGAGATCACTCTGCCCATTCTTTTATTTTTAAACGCGAATTAATTCGAGCAACATAGATTTCATGCCAGGGAGGCTACCAACTACTCAAGCGGTGAAGGTGAATGATGTACCGAAGATGTGCCGCTGAAAAAATTAAACTAAGGCAGTTTACTATGAAAAAAATTATCGCTCTAAGTGCTCTTTCTCTTGCTTTCGCTTCTAGTGCTTTTGCTGGTTCTTCTTACGTAACGGGTAACATCCAAATTCATGACGATGGCCGTATCCACGGTTCTGACATGACTTCTACGCTAGAAGCTGGTCACACGTTTGACAACTCTCTAGGCGGTTTCACGGTTTATTCTGAGTTTGATGGTATCCAACTGGGCAAACTTGAATCTGAAAATGGCGGTGCAGGTAATACTACTCCAGGCATCACTGTAGGTGGTGAGCAATCTTTCAACATCACTGACAACCTATGGGTTGCTGCGGGTTACCAACACCTATTCTCTGCAGGCGAAAGCATTCAGTTCCGTCCACTAGTTAAGATCGGTTACAACTTCGACAACGGCATCTCTATTAGTAACCGTACTCGTGCACACATCGATGATACTTCAGCTAATGCTGACACAGACTACCGCATGGATAACCGCATTGCTTACACAGTGAATGCTGATTTAGCGCTTAGCTACAACAACGTTTACATGATTGACGCTGAAGCGATGGACCACGAGTTACGTGCAACATGGACTCGTCAAGGTGTTCAACCTTACTTTGAGTTCCGTAGCCAAGCTAACGGTGTAGATTTCGCAAACGGCGATTCTAAGCAGAACAACGCATTCGTATTCGGTGCTTCTTACGGCTTCTAAGCTGATTCGCTTGGTTGCTTAGTCGATTAGATTATTAGCCGAGAGAACTTCTTTGTTAAATAGCTTGCTAGCTAATTAGCGAGGGGAACATAGCGGTACTAACAACCCGGTTGGTGCCGCGACAAGATTTGCTTTACTGTCCAAAAGCAAAGAGCCTAGCAAGTAAACCACAGTCTTGGGTTTACTGAATGCTAGGCTCTATTTTTATGACTTCTTTTTATTGCTGTATGTTGGTCTGTTTAGGTTCTATTTCCCGTTGTAGTGACGGTATTCAAACACCTGACCTTTTTCATTAAACGCATACACAGAATACTCGTCTTTCTTATCGCCATACTCCATGCCTGGCGAACCCATTGGCATACCCGGAACCGCTAAACCAATCGCATTACGTGGCGGGTTTTCTAGAAAGGCTTTAATGTCATCTGCTGGAATATGCCCTTCAAATATGTAACCGTCGATCTCTGCAGTGTGGCAAGAGGCTAACTCCTGTGTTACCCCTAGTTTCTGCTTGATTGGGTTCATATCATCGTGGAGCTTCTCAGTAACATCGAACCCAGCATCTCGCATATGTTCTGTCCATTCTGTGCAGCAGCCGCAGTATGGAGATTTGTGGTTTAGAACATCAGTAGCTAAAGCTTGTCCTGAGATTGCAGCGAGTGCAGTAAGAGTCATAATTTTACGAATCATGGTTAACCTCATGAATATGGTTTTTATTAATATTAGAATGAGTTGGTTTGAACAATCTTAGCCTGTTGGCATTGCTTACTACAGTAATTGACGACATCGCCATCGCTGCCCCTGCAACTACTGGACTAAGCAGAAATCCGAAAAATGGGTAAAGCACACCGGCCGCGATAGGAATACCAAGCGAGTTGTAGATGAAGGCACCAAATAGGTTTTGCTTCATATTTCTCACGGTCGCTTGAGATAGCTCGATCGCGTTGCTTACTGATAATGGCGATGAGTTGAGTAGCGTCATTTGCGCACTTTCAATCGCGACATCACTGCCACTGCCCATTGCGATTCCTATATCCGCTTGAGCAAGAGCGGGTGCATCGTTAATGCCGTCTCCGACCATGGCAACACTCTTATATTGCTGTTGAAGCTGAACAATATGTTGAGCTTTCTGCTCTGGAAGCACTTCCGAGATAACCTCGTCGATACCGACGCTTTTACCTATTGCTTGAGCTACAGAGTCGTTGTCGCCCGTTAATAGCACAGTGTGAATTCCGGCGGATTTTAGTTGAGCTATCGCCTGTTTGCTATCTATTTTTAACGCGTCTGAAATGCCCAATATGCCTTCCAGTTTTTGGTCAATCACAATGAAAATAGGTGTCCACGCTTGCGAGCGGCAAAGCTCGATGAAATCCGCGCCAATCTCTGTATTGATACCTAACTGGGTGAGGTACTTAAGCGAGCCAACTTGCACGTTCTTGCCGTTAATTGTAGCTTGAACCCCAAGCCCTCGTTGGTTTTCAAATTCGCTGTGTGGGAGAACTGAAACTTCCAAGTTCTCTGCATATTGGCAAACGGCTTTGGCAAGCGGGTGCTCAGATCCCACTTCTACTGAATAAGCGTAAGCCAGTAATTCTTGCTCCGTTAGATTAGCGTAAAAGGCCTGTTGAACGGTTGGTTTGCCTTGGGTCAATGTCCCTGTTTTGTCAAACACAACAGCATCGATTTTGCTGGCAGACTGCAATACATCCGCATCTTTAATAAGAACGCCAAACTCAGCCGCTTTACCTACGCCAACAGTAATCGAAAGCGGTGTGGCTAGGCCTAATGCACATGGACAAGCGATGATCAGCACTGTGGTTGATACCACTAACATGTAACTGGCGCTTGGTTGTGGACCTACAAAAAACCAAATTAGGGCGGCGACCGCTGCGATTGCGACCACAACCGGAACAAAAACGGCTGAGATAGAATCGGCAAGCTTGGCGATTGCTGGTTTACTGCTTTGAGCTTGGCGAACCATTTGAATGATTCTAGCCAGCATGGTGCTTGATCCAATCCCAGTCGCTTCAATAATTAAGCTACCATCACCATTAATGGTGCCCGCAGAAACGCCATCATTAGTTGATTTAACGTTGGGAAGTGGTTCACCGGTCAGCATCGACTCATCGATATAAGATTCACCTGAGACTACGACACCATCAACCGGCACTTTTTCTCCGGGTTTTACTCGTACCTGCATGCCTACCTGAATGGCTTCTACTGCGATGGTTTGTTCTTTGCCATCGACAATAACCACCGCTTTTTGAGGCTGTAAATTAATCAGTGCTTGCAGCGATTTTGTAGTACGTGCTTTGGCTTTGGCTTCGATGTAATGACCCAAAGAAATTAAGCCAACGATCATTGCACTTGCTTCAAAGTAGACATGGCGCGATGGTTCTGGGAACCATGATGGAATCAGCACAACCAGCATTGAATAGAACCATGCCGCGCCAGTACCTAGAGCGACTAGCGTGTCCATGGTTGCACGTTTGTGCATCAATGATTGCCAAGCATTCGTGAAGAAGCTACGACCTGAGGTAGCAAGCAGTATCAAACAAATGACACCAACCAAGCCCCAAGCCAGTTGATCGTTAAATGTAGCAATGGTCATGCTGCCACCGAACACGCCCCATGCCATCAGCGGAGCACCTATCACCAATGCACTTACTGAGTTTCTAAGGAAGGCTTGTTGAGTACGAAGTTGCTGTTCTTGTTGTTTTTGCTGTTGAGTCGCTGCATCGTCGACAAACTCAGCGCCATAACCAGCAGCTTTCACCGATTCTATTAGATCGTTTTCAATGATGTCTCTTGTTTGAGAGGTGAAAACCAAGGCTGTTTGTTCAGCGAGGTTGATCTGCGCTTGGTCGACAAACTCATTCTTTTTCAGTGCCTTCTCTACCGAAGAAACACAACTCGCACACGTCATACCGTCAAGAACAAGGTGATAGGTATATTGGCTAGCTGTGGTTTTATCTTCAGTATCTTCAATCTTTTTATCAGCTTGTTCGTTTTCTGAATCAGAATTAGATAAAAGGTTATCGGCTTCAGAG
This sequence comes from Vibrio sp. 10N.261.46.A3, assembly GCF_041472995.1. Taxonomy (NCBI): domain Bacteria; kingdom Pseudomonadati; phylum Pseudomonadota; class Gammaproteobacteria; order Vibrionales; family Vibrionaceae; genus Vibrio; species Vibrio sp. 10N.261.46.A3. The sequence continues at coordinate 25,595 of NZ_JBFRRH010000118.1, forward strand.
TAGGGAGCTGCGTGGTAACCCACACTTTCGATCAGCTCAATAAGCTCGGATTCTGAAAGTAGAGTAACCAACGACAATTCATCTTTGGTGACTTCTAGATTTGAGGCTTGCTCGGTTTGTTGAAGCGCTTGAGTCAGCTTGTTCACGCACTTACCACAGCTGAGCCCTGATAATGAAAGATGCAGTGAATTACCCATGGAATAACCAAGGGTTGCTAACTGTTCATTGAGTTCAACATAACTAAAAGGCGTCGAAATATCGATGTACGTCGGCGATATGTCATTGATCGTCGTATTCTCGAGATCATCAAACAGTGTGCGAACTTTCTTCGCACACCCCATGCAATTTAGGCCGTTGAGCGCAGTTGTGTAATGGTTCATATCGAAACTCCAATTCTCATCTAGCCCTAACATAAACCTTCCCGTAAGGGTAAGGTCAAACATAAATTCAAGAATTTAATATTTGTTGGAATATTGAGTGATGGAATGGATGAGATTTATCGCGAGCGTGGCGAGAATTTATCTTTTTAGAGCGTATGACATGGACTTGAGCTATTGGTTTTCTCCTTCTACGATAGCTTTCGTACAATATCAGCACATTAATCATTCACTACTGATTGTAGATTTAAGCGGTGGTGATAAAATAGCGCCCAAAATTTAGTGATATTTGTCTGTTACAGGCTTTGTAATGGCGAGCACTAAAAGAATCACCTACATAATCAAGGTATTTAAATGACGGTTAAAACTCGTTTTGCTCCTAGCCCAACTGGCTATCTTCACGTTGGTGGTGCACGTACTGCACTTTACTCTTGGCTATTCGCTAAGAACCAAGGTGGTGAATTCGTTCTACGTATCGAAGACACGGACCTTGAGCGTAACTCTCAAGAAGCGGTTGATGCAATTCTAGAAGGCATGCAATGGATGGGTATGGAATGGGATGAAGGTCCTTACTACCAATCTAAGCGTTTTGACCGTTACAACGAAATGGTTGATAAGCTACTTGCTGAAGACAAAGCATTCAAATGCTACGCGTCTAAAGAACTGCTTGATGAAATTCGTGCAGAGCAAGAAGAAAACAAAGAGATGGCTCGTTACGATGCTAACCACCCTAAAATTGTTGCAGCAAACGAAGCAGCAAAAGAAGGTGATGCATGCGTTATCCGTTTCCGTAATCCTAAAGAAGGCAGCGTAGTATTTGATGACCAAATCCGTGGTCGCATTGAAATCGCGAACAGCCAACTTGATGACCTAATCATTCGTCGTACAGACGGTGCTCCAACATACAACTTCGTAGTTGTAGTGGATGACTGGGATATGGGTATTACACACGTTGTTCGTGGTGAAGATCACATCAACAACACACCTCGTCAAATCAACATCTATGAAGCACTAGGCGCGCCAGTTCCAACTTTCGCTCACTGTGCAATGATTCTTGGTGATGACGGTGCGAAACTTTCTAAGCGTCACGGTGCTGTTTCTGTAATGCAATACCGCGACGAAGGTTACCTACCAAATGCACTAAACAACTACCTAGTTCGTTTAGGTTGGTCTCACGGTGACCAAGAGATCTTCTCTCAAGAAGAGATGATTGAATTCTTCAGCCTGAACGCTATCAGCAAGTCTGCTTCTGCATTCAACACTGACAAGCTACTTTGGTTGAACAACCACTACATCAAGACTTCTGAGCCCGAGTACGTTGCTAAATACCTGCAATGGCACCTAGACGCACAGAAGATCGATACAACAAACGGCCCGGCTATCACTGAAGTGATCAAGCTAGTTGGCGAGCGTTGTAACACGCTTATCGAACTTGCTGAGCAATCTCGTTACTTCTACGAAGATTTCTCTGAGTTTGAAGCTGGCGCAGCGAAGAAGCACCTACGTGGTGTTGCTAAAGGCCCACTAGAGCTTGCTCTTGCTAAGGTTGAAGCGCTTGAAGATTTCACTACTGCAAACATCAAAGACGGTGTGATTGCAGCAGTATGTGAAGAGCTAGAGATCGGCATGGGTAAAATCGGTATGCCACTTCGCGTAGCAGTAACAGGTGGCGGTCAGTCTCCTTCTGTTGATGCAGTGATGGAGCTTGTTGGTAAAGAGCGCGTAATCGCTCGCATCAAGATGGCTCTTGAGTTCATCGCTGAGCGCGAAGCTAACGCTTAATTGAGCGATTGCTAGAATCAAAAAAGGGTCAGTAACTTGGTTACTGACCCTTTTTACTTGTCTCGAGTTTTACTATCTGAACAATTTCGTTAGAGCTTGTCGTCGGCAATCATTTGAGTCGCTTGCGCGGCTGTTTTCTTATCGAACAAGATATCCATCATCGCCTTTATGCGTTCCATATCGTCACCAAACTTAGAAAAGTTTCCGCTGTTTGGCGCTTTGAATTCGACATTGCCTACGCGTTGTTGATCTTGATAAGCCGAGATCTTAGCGTCTGCCACAAAGGTTCTGAAATCCCAGCTCCAGCGAGAGACATAATCCAGCGTGATGTCTTCGGGATTGTGTTCTGAACCGTCTGCCACGACCTTACATTTAACCTGATTATTCAGGCACCAGTCGAGCATGGAATCGAGGAAAACCGCACGAGTTTTTTCATCTTCAACAATCGTTACTTGTTCGATTGTATTTGCCTCTGGTAGTGCGTTTCCTGAATACTTAGGAGCACTACAACCTGCGAGTAAAACGACAACAGCAGCAACTAACCAATTTTTCATTATCTATCCTAGATTTTTTTGAAGATGATTGAGGTGTTGATTCCGCCAAAAGCGAAGTTGTTGCTCATCAGATATTCAACGTCCAATTCGCGACCAGAGCCTGTGATGTAATCGAGCTTGCCGCACTGTTCGTCGATATTCTCAAGATTCAATGTTGGGCTGAACCAACCTGAATGCATCATCTCTAGGCTTAACCAAGCTTCAATCGCACCACACGCGCCAAGCGTATGACCAAAGTAGCTTTTCAATGAGCTGATTGGTACTTCACCAAAAATGTTCGCGGTCGCATTACTTTCCGCAATATCGCCTTTTTCAGTCGCCGTTCCGTGTGCAGAAACATAGCCAATCTTTTCAGCCGGAAGTTGCGCATCTTTCAAAGCTTTTTCCATACAAATTTGCATGGTTTCCATCTGAGGTTGTGTCACATGAGCGGCATCGCAGTTGCTGGCAAAGCCGATGATCTCTGCGTAGATCTTTGCGCCTCGAGCCACCGCATGTTCATACTCTTCAAGAACAAGCGTGCCAGCACCTTCACCGATAACAAGGCCATCGCGCCCACTGTCGTAAGGGCTAGGGGATTTTTTTGGTGTGTCGTTTTTTAAACTGGTAGCAAAAAGGGTATCGAAAACGGCAGACTCAGTTGGGCATAGCTCTTCACCACCACCGGCAACCATCACGGTTTGGTAGCCGTGCTTAATTGCTTCATAGGCATAACCAATCGCTTGGCTTCCTGAAGTACACGCACTGCTGGTGGGAATCACTCGGCCGCGCAGACCGAAGAACAACCCCACGTTGACCGCAGCAGTGTGTGGCATCATTTGAACGTAAGTGGTTGCGGTAATCGCACGTGTCGACTTCTCGTTGAGCATCACGCCAAACGCACCAACGGCATCAGTACTGCCGGTTGAAGAACCGTAAGCAATGCCGGTTTCACCATTGGTTAAAATATCGTGGCCGATCAGCCCTGCTTGCTCTAATGCATTTTCTGTCGCAACGGTGGCTAGGCGGGATACTCGTCCCATGCCACGCACTTGTTTACGCTTATAGTGTTTTGGCAGTTGGAAGTCATCAATAGGCGCAGCAAGCTTAGTGTTGAGACCATCGTACTGCTCAAAGCTTGGCATATATTGAGTCGCATTTTCACAGGCTTTTAGTTTTGGCTCTATCTGCTGCCAGTCATTACCAAAGGCAGTAACACCAGACATGCCAGTTACAACAACGCGGCGGGTCATACTAAGCCTCCATTAACTGAAATCACTTGGCGAGTCACATAGCCTGCAATGTCAGACATAAGGTAGCTGACTAGGCCGGCGACTTCTTCAGGCTCGCCCATTCGGCGCAGTGGAACTTGAGGAAGCGCATGATCTTTCACGTGCTCGTCAACCATACCTGTGTCAATTAAGCCAGGAGCCACACAGTTTACCGTGATCTTGCGTTTTGCGAGTTCTAGAGCCAGAGACTTAGTCGCGCCAATCACGCCGGCTTTAGCTGCTGCGTAGTTGGTTTGACCGCGGTTACCCATGATGCCCGATACCGACGCCAGAGTGACGATACGACCGCCTTTGCGTTTCTGTACCATAGGCATCACACATGGGTGGAGCACATTGTAGAAGCTGTCGAGGTTGGTATGAATCACGCCGTCCCACTCTTCTTCTGTCATCGCAGGGAATGCCGTGTCACGAGTAATGCCCGCGTTGTTCACCACACCATAGTAAGCGCCATGTTCAGCGATATCAGACTCAAGCTTTTCGCGACACTCGCTGCGGTTGCTGATATCAAATTGGATAAGGCGACCTGCGCCACCCAGTTCGATGATCGACTGCAGCGTCTCTTCTGCACCTTGCTTGTCACCCATGTAATGAACGGCGATTTCAAATCCGTCTTTCGCGAGTTGAATAGCGATCGCTTTACCAATGCCTTTGCTGGCACCAGTGACTAAAACCTGACGGCTCATGATGGGCTCCTAGTTTTCATTTCTTGTAATTTTTGTTCGGTCGGCACGTAGACATTGAGTTGGCATTGAGCCACCAACTCACCTTGGTCTTCGACTCTTGCGGTAAACACGGCCATGCCGCTGTCTTCCATTAGTTGCTCGGCGTAGATATCAAGGGTCTGACCTTGAGTAAATTCATCACACAGTGACTTGTAACGGCGAGAACCGAGTAAGAAACCGATTGGGGGAGTGGTGCCGTTTTTCAGTGCATGGTATCCAGACCAAGCAGCAACAGACTGCGCCATAAATTCGATTCCAACATAAGCTGGGACCGTTTGAGATTCGGCGTCAAAGAACAGATTATGGTCCCCAATATCGACTTGGCAGTGGATCGACAACGCCTCTACGCTGATAGCACGATCGATTAATATCATCGGATCATCGTGAGGGAGGAGTTGGTCTACAGAAGGGATATCAGTCATTTACTACACCAAAAATCAGGCTAATGTTGTTGCCACCAAAAGCAAACGAGTTGCTTAAGATGTTCTTTACTTTAAGTTTCTGGGTACAGTTTACCAAATCAATCTCAATATCTTCAGCTTTATCCTGACATTTTTGTAAGGGAAGCGGTAAGTCATATTTTAAAATATGCCATGCAATTGCCGCCTCAATCGCACTTGCAGCTCCTAGAGTATGCCCGGTAAGCGGCTTGGTTGAGCTAACGGGAACCTTGTTTGCAAAAATACGATGGATGGCTTTGCTTTCCATTGAATCATTGAGTGGCGTTGCTGTGCCATGGGCATTGATATAACCGATGTCCTTTGCTTGTAACTGTGCAGAATATAACGCTTTTCTCATCGCTTGCTCAGCGCCGTTGCCTTCAGGGTGGGGCGCTGAAATATGGTGTGCGTCAGAGCTGTCACCACAACCTAATAAGGCAATGTTTGACGTGTCTTGCGCTGTATTTACACCGGCTAGTTTTGTTTTGCTGAGCAACATAAATGCCACCGCTTCGCCGATATTGATACCATCTCGGGTTGCACTAAATGGCTTACAATGTGTCGTTGATAGTGCTTCTAGGCCATGAAAACCGTTGAGTGTCAGCTTACATAAGGTGTCCACACCACCGACTAACACAGCATCAGCCATGCCTGAATCTAGCAAACGTTGCGCAGTGAGGAACACACGACCACTGGACGAACAAGCTGTCGATATCGCATAGCTTGGCCCGGTTAATGAGCAGTATTGGCTAACGAACTCGGAAGTGTTCCCTAGTTCTTGTTTTGAGTAGTGATAATGCACGGGAAAAGAACCTTGGTCGAGCTTGTGTTTAAAAGCGGCTTCACCGTCCGAAATTCCCGAAGTACTGGTGCCGATAACCACTGCAATTCTATCTGCGCCAAACTGAGACTTTGCTTGCTCGATAGAATCTTCAATTTGATTAAGAGCCGACAGCGCCAGTTGATTGTTGCGAGTGGCGTATTGCGTAAGATCTGAAGGAATCGGTGGCAGTTCACCCGCGATCTGACCAACGACAGTATGTTTACCATCGTTCAGCATATCATTTACTTCGACCATATTTGATTCACGCTCGTCTTTCAGACAACCATGAATGTCTGAAAGACTTGAGCCTAACGCTGAGTGGAAACCACAGTCTTGGATGTAAATAGGCATAGTGTTCAACTCTTACTTGGGTTGTCGACAATCGTTGAGTTCAACGTTTGTATGGTGATGGTGTAGCCTTGGATTAGATGCTTGAAAACAATCTCTCCAGATGTCTTTGGTTCGCCGACTTTTGCTTGGTATTCAATACGAATGATGGCTTGTTGGTTGTCGTCCCAAACGGTTCTTGTTTTGTCGGTATCGACCAGATGCCAACCTATGCTCTGTAAAGACTGCGCCCATGCGTCTGCTGGCCATAAGGTCAGCATTAAATTAAATAGTACCTGTTCGGGTTGCGGTAAAGTCGCGCCAAGGCCAGATAGAACTTGTGTGTCAATCACTTGATTCTGGTATTGCAGCGATAGAATGCGAGTACCCCATGAGGAGAACCCAGCTAAAACCACTTTATCCGCTGTGACCTCGACTTGAACAGGCAGTTGCTGTGTATCATTTTCCCACGTAGCGCTAATCAGTTGACTGGCCGTGAGGGAGTATCCCAGTTCAGCTGGCAATGGTAGTGCGAGCTCAGTGTCATTGTTGATAGACACACTGGCACCACTCGGCTGCTGAGAAACCATCGAGCAGGCAGTGAGTAGGATACCCACTAGCGTGGAGAATGTTACCTTTAACGTCTTATTCATCTAAAAGCCTCTCGAGAGGTTGGGCGTTCTACGCTTTTACGACTGTTGATCGCGAGCGGAGAAAGTAGCCACGCGACAAAGATCCCTGTCAGAACCGTCACCCCAAAGCTATGAATGGCATGAGTCTGACTTAGTGACAATAAGCCAAACGAGAGTAGCGTCGTGAGGCCTGACAAGGTGATCGCTAGTAAGGTGCTCAATGACTTTTTCTGCTCAGAAAAGAACAGGGTGTAGTCGATGCCAATTCCTAAAATCAGAATTAAGCCCAGCAGATTAAACAGGTTCAACGTGGAACCTAAGATACCCGTGACCGCTAATCCCGCTACGCCGGCAATCAATGAAGGCAACAGCATTAATAGGCTTTGCTTCACACCGTAACGCCAACCTAAAACCATTCCAATAGCGGCTAACGCTATCAATAATAACTCTGTGATTTTGACTCTGTATTCCGCAAAGAGAGCAGAGATTTCATCGGCTTTATTAAGGTATTTAACACCTTGTTGCTGAGCAAAGCTTGAATCGAGCCATTGAGAGAACTGTTCTGAATCTGTGACGTCTTTGATCAAAATGACCGACGCGGCTTGCCCATCGATCGGTTTTAACCAAAGTGGTCGAACGGGTTCTGACACCGGTGACTCCAAAAATCCAGATACCGTGATGGGTGCGAATTTTGGTAGTTGTGGAAAAGTAGACCAGCCTAGCGTGCTTTGTAATATATGGCTTTGTTGGCGATAGAGCTTTTCAACTAACTGATAGTTATCATGTTGTTCTTTTTCGCTTAGCAACTGTTGATTGATGCTGCGATACCCTGAGATACCTTGGCTATCGACTAGAGAATCTAAGCTTGTGGTGATTTCTGCCAGTTTTTTGAGTAGCTTCTGGTCGCTCTTGGCAGTCACCAAAAGCATATTTTGACCACTGCCTAACCCTGAGATTTCAGTAATGGCTTGCTCTTGCTGTTTGAGTTGCTCTGGCATCGCCTGAAGTTGGCGAATATCGTCGTCGTAGCGAATTTGACTGAGTGATATCAGGCTCAAGACAGTCACAGCTAACGGTAAGCCAATTCTAAATTTTTGGTTGCTCCAGAGGCTTAACCAAGTATGCCAAAGCTTCGACAGGGGAAGAGGACGTTCTTGGCTTGGTTTTGCCGCTAAAACGGGATACCAACACACCACACTGGCGTAAGCTGCGATCAGCCCAATCGACGAAAACAGAGCAAGTTGCTGCAATCCCGGGAAAGGCGCGACTAACAAACCTAAGTAGCCAATCAAGCTGGTGATAAGACCCAAGGTGATCGCAATGAGAATGTGTTTCAAGCCTTTGTCACTTTGCCATTGACTTCCAGCTGCCAAGCGGTCAGTCAGGTAGTGAAAGGAGTAATCGATCGATACGCCAATCAAGCTGGCACCGAACACCAAACTAAACAGGTGAACCTTGCCGAAGATAGCGACGGTGCTTGCCAGCGCAACCAATAATCCAGTACTGATTGAGAGCAAAGATAAGGCAAGTGGTAGGGCACTACGAAACGTCAGCCACACCAATAAAATAACACCGGCCAATGAGCCCAAGCCAATGGTACTGATTTCTGATTTCGCACTTTCGGTACCGTAATTGGCGTAGAACACCACACCGGTATGCTGCACTTTGACGTTAAATTGTTTTTCGACTTCGCGCTCAATTGAATCAAGATCGGGAAGTTGTTCTTGAATCGCCAAGCTATAAGGCGAGCCAGCCAGAGTTGCTGTAACCAAAATATGAGTTTGGTCATTAGATTGAGCGGTGAGGTATCCCTCTTTCAGAACAAAATTACTTGATTGAACGCCAACGGCACTGATGTAGTCGCGAAATAGTAGAAATGGATCCATCGACAGTTCGGCTGCAGTCACGCCTGAAAACGGATTGTACAGAGACTGAATCACATATTGAGCTCGTGAATCAGGCGAGTGGGTCAGCGTCTCTTTTTGTTGCTGGGTAAGCAGTTGAGCTCGGTGACGAAAGTAGAAATCGCTCCATTGGCTTTGGGTGCTGGCGCTGATTTTGCCTTGAACTTGCTGAAACAGAGTTGGCTGACTTGAAAAGGCTCTTTGGTTGAGAGCTTTTTCAAAAGCGTCGGTCGCAACCATGGCCTGTTCGATGTCGGGGGCGCTGATGATAAACACCACTTGCTCGCTCATCGAGCTGGATATCTGCTGAAAGGCTTGCTCTACCATTGGGTCTTGCTGGTTTTCTGGCAGTAACTTTAGGATGTTGCTTTCAATCGGTACCGACGAAGAAAAAGCGAATTGTTTTATCAACAATCCGCTAAATAGCATCACGAAAACAAGCCAAACAAGGGCAAGACTAGAGTTGGAATTGTTGCGCTTCAGCATCTGATAATACTTCCGGTAGATGGCTTAACTGACTAAATTCGATCACCGTGCTGTCTCCACGAATCTCTCTCAGTTCAATGCGTTCAATATCATTTTGGCCTTGCAGAGTAATGGCTTCAAACACCGCGTTCATCGGCGCACTTTTTGGCTTTAGAGTGAGCGTCCATGACTTATTCTCTGTATTTTCATCAGAGCTTGTGACAGTTGCTGGCTCAAAATCGAGTGCGAACTGTTCCTGAAGTTTTTGCGTGTCCCCATGAAACACCGACAAGAATATATGGCTGAAATAAAACGCCATTGGGTTTTCTTTATCGGTGATGATTTTAGCGGGTTGATCGGCAAACCTTTGGCTCAGTTTGTTATCGGTTAGCACCAAGCTCACAGGGAACGGTGTTGTTTGTGTCCAGAGTAAGCCACTTGATTTGTCTAACAGAAATGTACCTTGTGATGTTAGAGGCTGGGCGAACATTTCCATGTTGCGTGTTTGGGTGAACTCACCGCGCACTATATTGTTTGCGCTTAATACGGTTTGCAGATCTGAAATAGAGCCGACGGTTACTGAATTTTCGTTAGCAATAACAAAGCTACTCGCCACCACAGAGGCAAGCCCTAGTAGTGCGATGCTGATTTGCTTACTTCCCCGCTTAAACAGACTCATGTTTCACCTGCTGTGTGTTAGATACTTGAGATGGGTCTGATTGTTGGTCGCTTGGCTGCTGCTCAGTTGACTGGGATAAGCAGCCAAATTGATGCCAGTGCTCGACTTTGTCTGTAAACACTTTCGGTGAAGCGAAGCACATCTCTTGCTCTTCAATAGTCACTGCAACCTGCATTGTGTGTGCTCGAGTCATGCGAGCACCGGTTAGGGCATCATGAATTTCATAATCGACGCGCAGGCGGTTTTCCCACTCGGTGAGCTTCGCCGTGACCTTAATCTTGTGATTAAACGGTATCGCCTTAATGTACTTTACACGCGTGTCGATGATCGGCCACATGTAGCCTGAATCCTTCATCTCATGGTAGTTGTACTCAATCTTATCCATCATGATGCGTCTTACTTCTTCAAAAAATCGGAAGTAGTTGCCGTGATAGATCACGCCCATCGGATCGGCATCTTGGAATGAGGTGATAAGTGTGACCTCAGATTGTAATGGATGAAGGATTTCAGACATAAATCGCTCTCAACAATATTGCGTAAATGGTTGGCTACTTTATGAGTAAAGTTCTTTTAGTAAAGTGACCAATGCTGATTTTGAATACGAGAAATAAAGTGGCGCAGATCGCCTTCAAGTGGACGGTCCTCGACTATAAACTCGAACTCTTTCAGTACTTCGTCACGAATGTGCTTGAGGTTTTCACTCATGTGGTACTCATCAAGTTCATTGTGGCGTTTACGAAGTTCAAGTGCTTGCGTACCAGCCAGAAGAGAAGCAGCCGCTACTTGTTCTGTCAGTTCAAGAACGCGTAAGCAGTCACGAGCCGCAATGGTACCCATGCTGACTTTGTCTTGGTTGTGACACTCTGTTGAGCGAGAGAACACGCTTGCTGGCATGGTGTGTTTTAATGCCTCTGCTGTCCAAGCTGAAACGCCAATCTGTACTGCTTTAAAGCCGTGGTTAATCGGTTTACGCTCGCCTTCAGCGCCCGTTAGGTTAAATGGTAAGCCGTTGTTGAACTTGTAATCCATCAACTGCGCCATTTGGCGATCAAGCAGGTCAGCAAGGTTGGCTATGGCAGTTTTTAGTGTATCCATTGCCATTGCGATATGACCACCATAGAAGTGTCCACCGTGCAGTACGCGCTCATTATCACCATCGATAATTGGGTTATCGTTAGCACTGTTTAACTCGTTCTCAATCATTTGGCGTAGCCAAGGCAGAGAGTCTTGAACCACACCAATCACATGTGGCGCACAACGCAGAGAGTAACGATCTTGTAGGCGATCACTGTTGCATGGCGGGCGATCTGCTTGCAGATCATCGCGCAGCCATGCCGCAACTTGTTGTTGACCAGGGTGAGGTTTTACTGCGAACAAGGCTTCATCGAAGTGGAAATCGTTGCCTTGCATACCGACAGATACCATTGCCGTTATCTTAGTTGATAGCTGAGCTAGGTATTCCGCACGCTTGTAAGCGATACACGCTAAAGCCGTCATTACTGACGTGCCATTCATCAATGCCAAGCCTTCTTTTGGCTTAAGCTTGATAGGGCTAATTCCTAGCTCTTTGTAGACGTCACTAGTAGGGCGAACTTCGCCTTTGTAGATAACATCTCGCTCACCGATTAGGGCTGCAGCCAAGTAAGAGAGAGGCGTTAAGTCGCCACTGGCACCGACAGAGCCTTCTTGAGGAATACGCGGTGAAATGTCTTGGTTAATCAGAGTAACGATCTGGTTGAGCAAATCATGAGTCACACCAGAGACGCCTTGTGACAACGAACAAAGACGTGTTGCAAGGACTGCGCGAGCTTGTTCGTGAGACAGTATTTCACCTAAGCCACAACCGTGGAAGCGTGTTAGATGCAGTGGTAATTCATCAACAAGGTTTGGTGGAATCGCAACGGTACATGAATCACCGTAGCCCGTTGTTACACCATAAATTACGCCTTCCTCTTTCAGTAGGCGCTCTAAGAATGCGACACCACGGTCGATCTTAGATGTGAATGCTTCACTTGAGTTCATCGAGGCTTTTGCGCCTTGTGAGATAGCGACAACATCCTCAATTGTGAGGCGTTCGGCACCAAAGGTGATGCTATTTGGATTCTTTTTCGTCATGGTGCTTGCTCAATGTCCAAAAATTAAAAAAGTTGTACCACTGAAGCGGTGCTTTCAGTGTGTAGTGCTGAAGTCGGTCTGCGTATTTCTGTACGACTTGCTGTAAAGATTGTTCGCGAGTCTTTCTTGGTAGTTCTATCTTGTCGCTAAAATGCTCAAAATAGACATTAAAATGCGGCTTAGATTGTGAGTCGTCACGTAGTCCAAATAATAGAAATACTGGCGCTTTGAGAACCGAGGCTAACATAAATGGTCCTTGAGGGAAGGGCGCTTCCTTACCCAAGAACTCAGCCCATACAGAGCGACTCTCTTTGCTAGTGGAGGTTCTATCGCCAACAATCACAATCCACTCACCTTGTTCCAGTTTCTGTTGCAACAAGATTGCGGTATCAGGCCCCATTGATGTCACCTGAATCAGGTTTAGATCAGACTGAGGATTGACCGCTTTCATTACGGAATTAAAACGTTCGGCGTGTTCTGTAAAAACCAGCGCGTTGATTTTGATGTTCGAGTGTCTGCGACCCAAAGCACGGCACAGTTCAATATTGCCAAGGTGAGAGCCAAGGATTAGCACACCTTGCTTATTTGCTACCATGCTCTCGAATTGGTCTTGGCCATGAATCGTCAGGTTATCCGCCGAGAAATCACCTTTCCATGCTGCCAGTTTATCTAACATGGTATGGCCAAACGAAAGCAGATGGTTATAGCTGGTTAGCTCTGCAGGTAACTCAATGTTTTGTTGCTCTGCGTAAGCCTTTAGTTGAAACAGGTACTGTTCTGAGGAGTTTCGTGCGCGTTTGCCCGTTAGGTGGTAGTAACGCATCACACCACGCAAAATCAGGTTGAATACACCGCGACCTAACAGGGTGTAAATGGCTAGTAACAGCTTGATGCCAAGTACGGTACCGCGTTCTTGAGTGCGAGACCAATGAGGCTGTTCTGACTCGTTGTTGTTTGACCCAGTCGATGAATCTTGTTTTTGACCATCTTCAGCAGACGTTGATTTGAAATGGCGAGCAATCAGCTTTGGTGCTCTTGGCAACATGCCAAAGAACAATCGCGTGTGCATCCAGCTGATTTTTACGTTGTCCCACAGCGCATCGAAATGAGAGATACCGTTTTCAGGATAGATGACTCGCGTTTCAACGAAATCAATAGAGCAGCCTTCCCAATACAGTCGAACCAGAACTTCGATATCGAAGTCCATTCGAGACCCAACATCGTATTTGCTGAGCACAGCTTGTGTTTGGTTGATCGGATACGCTCTAAAGCCACACATGCTGTCTTTAATTGATAAAGAAAGGGTTTCTATCCATACCCAAATGTGTGTCGCGTAGCGTCCGTAGAGCCTTGCCTTGGGCACGCTCTCGTCATACACAGGCAGACCTGATATTAAGCGCTGAGGTTTGTCTTGCGAAGCTTGGATTAATGCAGGTAGTGCTTCAAGGTCGTGTTGGCCGTCAGCATCAATCTGAATGGCATGACTAAAACCAAGCTCTTGCGCTCGCTTGATACCAGCCTTTACTGCGCCACCTTTACCTTGGTTCTGTTCAAGCGTCACCAAAGTCACGCTTGGGCTATCGGCAAGTGGAGCCAGAAACTGCTTAGTCGCGAGTTCACTGCCATCGTCAACGATGATGATCGGCAACTCAAAATGATGGAGTGACGACACCACCGCGGGCATGGTTGCGCCATGGTTAAAGCAAGGAATCAGGAAGCATGCGTTATAGCTGCTCTCTTTAAGTTGGTGCTGAGAAATAGTCTCGAGCGGAGCGCTATTCACTTTTCTCTCCCAGCTTCATTTTGCCTGAAGAGTGGGTCTGTTCACCCTTGTTCGAGGTGTAGCTGAAGCTTAATTTATCTTTGTCAGCATCCCACTTGAGTGACAGTTGTATGGTCGAGTCGGGCAGGATAGGCTCTTGGAATTTGATGACCTCCATGCCTTTAAAGCAACCAGGGACATTAAGCTCTTGGACTGCATAGTAAAGCGCCCAATCAATCTGTGTGACGCCCGGAAGAATAGGGAAACTCTTGAAGTGCCCCTTAAAATCGGTGATGTCTCCAGTAACATGGAGTGTCAGGGTCGATTCATTCTCTGCAGTGTCAACAGCAATGATGTTTGGCTTTCTCTTATCCATAGCGTGTGCTTAGAATCCTTGGGCTGAAAATGGGTGTTCTGACAAAAATATAAAAAGATAAACTCAGTGTAAAACACGATAAGCGATTTCTATGATTTTACGAGCTGCTCTATGTGAGAAGTTAATCGCTTGCCTTGGCTGTTGAGGGGAATCTCATCAACCACACGATACTTTCTCGGGATGGCGATTGGCTCTAACCATTTTCTGAGTTCTGAACGCAGCATCAACCAGAACTTGCCTCTGCTCATGGTCGCGAGTGTCTCTTGGCCTTCGTCTGATAATACCAAAACCGACGCCAAGATTAAGCGTTCAGGCTCTTCAAATGGAATCACCACGCATTCACTTATCCAAGGCAGTTGCTCTAGTCGCTTTTCGACTTCAACCAGTGATACTCGTTTTTCTTCTATCTTGATCACTCGGTCGGTTCGGCCTTTCAATATGAATTGATTATCCGAGACCATTTCGCACTCATCGGCGGTTTGATACCAGTTGTTTTTGTCGATGTACGGCGACAATAACTTAATGCAATTCTCACTGTTGAGACTAGCCTCAATACAGTCAAAAAGTTGCCAAGGTGTTTGAGCGCTCTCTTGCTGACGAAATGCGATACCGCCGGTTTCAGTGCTACCAAAGACCTCGATAGGTAAATGACCAAGCAGGCTACGTGATTGGTGAGCCGATTCAGTTGGCAATGGGCCACCAGAAGAGAACACACCAGCAAGCTGTGCAGATTTTGTTTCGTGCTTTAATCGTTTGAGCAGAGCAGGGCTGCTGATCAGTACACAGTTTTTATTGGCGTGAGACAAGATCTGTTCTGGGTACTCAAGGTTGTTTCGAGCAAATGGAACACCAGAACAGAGCGGCCATAAGATTCGAAACAACAAACCATAGATATGCTGGTGCGAGACAGTTGATCAAATATAAA
>NZ_JBFRRH010000119.1:0-5396 GCF_041472995.1 Vibrio sp. 10N.261.46.A3
CGACCATAGCATTGTGGACCCACCTGATTCCATGCCGAACTCAGAAGTGAAACACAATAGCGCCGATGGTAGTGTGGGGCTTCCCCATGTGAGAGTAGGACATCGCCAAGCTCCAAATTTATTTTCACTTTTAAAAAGTGAAGACAAAAAGTTTTCAGAATCGTTTTTAAATGATTCTTGAACTGCTGATATAGCTCAGCCCGGTAGAGCGCACCCTTGGTAAGGGTGAGGTCCCCAGTTCGAGTCTGGGTATCAGCACCACTATTTAGTTGATTTGATTCATCAAGTTAACAACAGAATTTGTTTGACGACCATAGCATTGTGGACCCACCTGATTCCATGCCGAACTCAGAAGTGAAACACAATAGCGCCGATGGTAGTGTGGGGCTTCCCCATGTGAGAGTAGGACATCGTCAGGCTCAAATTGCTTTAAGCTGAATAGACACTGCGGAGTGGTAGTTCAGTTGGTTAGAATACCGGCCTGTCACGCCGGGGGTCGCGGGTTCGAGTCCCGTCCACTCCGCCACTTATTAGAAAGCCTAGTCTTATGACTAGGCTTTCGTCGTTTCTGGGTATCGATAATTGGGTCTCCGATCAACGAGTCCCGGTCGCCTGAGATCCCAGTTACTCAGCTACTATAAGAAGCCTCGCTAGAAGTAGTGGGACTTTTTTACATCTAAATCATAGTGCTTCGCACGTTAGTCGAATAACTTGCACAAAAGATTCCCGTATCCCGTAGCTCTTAGCCTAGGGCTCCCCAACCTTACGATTAGAGTTACATCATTTCAGACTCCAGTTGTGAGTTGAAACAAGCATAGAGCTTTAATCTCAGTGCCGAGTACCCGTACTATACGCGTTGTAAGTTAGCTTTATGAGACGAACTGACTCAATGTATCCCCTTCTCCACACCTGAAACTGTACAGGCCTTATAACCTATCTTGTTGCTCTGTACTTGTAGGTTGCTTCTCTATTTAGCGAGTGTTCTTCAAGTATCAGCTAACAGCCCTTCGCCTAGGAAACCTGACTTCTATCCTGTCTGTGGATCTAGAGGATAGTTCTGATGTGTAATTAGGGCTCTATCATGGAGGCTTCTCTTAAAAACGCTAGAGCCCCTAATGAGTCGACTTAATAGCTCTTGTTATGCATTTAGCTTAAACCACTCTCGATGGTATTGAGCGCCTTGTTCGAAGCACTCCAAGGGGGAAGGTGGGCCTGATTCACTTTGTCACTTTGAAGATGAGAGTCGCTAGGTTGTGTTCAAAAGTGGTGCTGGAGGGATATATAAACTAAGAAACAGAGCATCCCTCGAGTCCGTATCTACACGTGCAGTGAGGTTCATCCCCCAACTGATTGCGATGTTCTCTGGTTCTAGGGGATGGTATTTTAGGATGTTTGCCGGTCTCTCTTAGATTCTGATGTGCTTGTTGACTCGATATGAATTAGTTGTTTGACCGTTTTGCTCTGAGCATATTGATTTCTTGCTGGTTAGTTCAAGCTATGTTTTGGCTATTGCGACTAAGATAAAGATAGAAGGTGACTACTGTTTGCTTGGTAAGAGTAGAAAATCCCAAGTCATCGGTGGATAGTTTTGTGATTTTTTAAGAAATAGATAAAGCCTTAAAACCTAATGGATCTAACTATGAAATTGAGTTTTAACTTTGAAGATGCGAGCCAGATCTTTGTTGGATCTTTTGCTTTGGCCGTGCCGATTTCTTTTTCTGAAGAGGCTTGGAAGTTAGGGGAGACCTTACCTACAGCTAATCTATTGCTGTTATTTTTACTGTCTGCGGTGTTCTTAGGCTTCTATACGTATGAGAGTGTCTTTCAAAAAGATGTTGTTGCACGGTTGCCAGTGTTTATTTTCAGAATAGTTATTGCTTATGTTATGACGGCATTGGTCGTTGCTTTGGTACTGACTTGTCTGGACAAATTACCTCTAATGAGTGACCCAGTTGTATCGATCAAAAGAGTGATTGTTATTTCAATGCCTGCCTCTATGGGCGCTATTGTCGTGGATAGTTTTGATAAAGAGTGACTTGTGTATCATTTGGATTGAAGCGCCTTACAGAGCTTTTCTAGCGCTTATTTGATTCGTTATTTAGCTTTTTCACTTCCAGACTTAGCATTGATTTGTTTAACCGCTCTCCTCATCAATATAATGAGTAGTAACGTTACTATGAGTGACTCTTACGTGAATGTGTCGTTTGTTGCTGGGAGATATTGAAGAGCGTCAAGTAGCGAAGATTTGTAGCTTTGGAAGGAGATGAAAACAGTTGGTTTCTGAGTCGAATAGAAATTAGAGAGGAGAGGGAAGTTGTATTGAGATGTTGGGATCTTTAGATGCAAAAAAGCCGCATCAATGATGCGGCTTCTTTTAATTGGCTCCCCTTGCAAGACTTGAACTTGCGACATACGGATTAACAGTCCGCCGTTCTACCAACTGAACTAAAGGGGAATTGATTGTTTAGTCTCTAATCAAGAGAATGGTGCCGACTACCGGAATCGAACTGGTGACCTACTGATTACAAGTCAGTTGCTCTACCTACTGAGCTAAGTCGGCATCATGAATCAAAAAGCTTATGCTTGATGATTAACTTGGCTCCCCTTGCAAGACTTGAACTTGCGACATACGGATTAACAGTCCGCCGTTCTACCAACTGAACTAAAGGGGAATTATTCTTAAAGCTTTAAAGAAATGGTGCCGACTACCGGAGTCGAACTGGTGACCTACTGATTACAAGTCAGTTGCTCTACCTACTGAGCTAAGTCGGCACATAATATTTCTTGTGCTTTACTGTTGTTGTCTAAGACACCAACAAATAAATTGTGGTGCCCGGAGGCGGAATCGAACCACCGACACGAGGATTTTCAATCCTCTGCTCTACCGACTGAGCTATCCGGGCGACGAGGTGTATTAAACGTGTTTTCGCGTTCTGGGTCAACATTAAATTGCAAAAAAAGTATCGTTTGATGTTTTTCTATACTTAGTGGGTTGTTTTTGCTCGTTTGGGGTGAAAAACCTAGGTCTAGCATGCCCTAAAAGATAGTAAAACTACGGTTAACTACACTGAATGGGCGCCGAAATAAAAAAAGCACGTATGAAAACGTGCTTTTTTATTTAAAAATTTCTAGGGAGTTTAGTGTTTTACTTCAAACCTATTAACCCAAGCTTCTAATTCGTTGGAAAGAGAGGCAAGAGTTTGGGTGCTGTTATGACTTTCTGTTACGACATTGCTCAGTTGGTTACCGCTCTCTTCGATCATATTGATACGCTTCGATATATCATCGCTCACCTGAGTCTGCTCAGCGGCCGCTGTTGCGATTTGATGACTCATTGATGAAATGGACTCTAATGCGACAACAATCTGTTGTAGTGCTTCAGAGGCGTTTTGAGACTCTGTTACGGTGCTTTCACTGGTCGCGGCACAAACTTCCATGGTTTGAATTGCGTTGCGAGATCCTTCTTGAAGGTTATTAATCATCAATTGGATTTCTTTGGTGCTCGACTGTGTTCGGCCTGCAAGGTTACGAACCTCATCTGCTACAACTGCGAATCCACGGCCTTGTTCGCCAGCTCGAGCTGCTTCAATGGCTGCGTTAAGTGCTAACAGGTTAGTTTGCTCCGCTATATCACCAATCACATCCAATACTTTTGCAATGTTGTTTACATCGTTATCTAGGTTAGCGACAGCTTCGCTTGCTGTGCCTAGTTGGCCTGCTAAACCTTGAATGTTATCTACTGTGTTGTGAATGAGTTGTTGGGTATGCTGGCTCTGTTTGTCGGCCTCATCTGTGTTGCGCGCGGTATCGCTAGCTGAATCAGCAACGTTATTAGCTGAAGAGGCCATCTCGGTCATTGCTGTCGCGATCATCTCTGTTGATTGCTGTTGGGTGTCTGTCAGTTGGGCAATTGACCCAGCGCGATCTTCTACGCGCTGCAGTTCGCCTCTTAATGCCAGCATTGAAGCGTCAAGGTTTGATACTAGCTCAGCGAGTGACTTACTCATTTGTTGTACGGCGTGGTAGATACTGCCGTCAGTTGCCTGAGTTTCGAAAGAGGTTTGAATTCGACCTTGTGCTACGGCTTGTACTGCTTCTCGTACATCTTTAGGTTCGCCGCCAAGAAGCGCTAGCATGCGTTTAATGGATACAATTAGGCTCGATAGAATAAGACCAGCAATCACCACACAAAGGAATAGCTGCCATTGAGCGGTAGACCAAAAACGAGCGTTAACTTCATTGAACCCAATACCGGTGCCGACAACCCAGCCCCAATGTGGTGTTTTCTCTGCTATAGACAGTTTTTCTTCAATCGTTCCATCTGGCAGTTTTTGTGTCCAGGTGTACTCAATGATCTCGCCAGTACGATTACCAAGTACTCTTTGGATTAGCTGACCAACACTATTGCCGTCGCCGTCTTTAAAGTCGTTAAAGCTGGTTCCGTGTAGTTGAGGATCTAATGGTGTTGCGACAAACGTCATGTTTTCATCGGCAACGTAAACATATTCATTATCTTTATAGATGTTGTTGCGTAGAAGGCGAGTAGCTAGTTGCTTAGCTTGCTCTTCTTCTAGTGTGCCATCAATCGCCATCTTCTCGACTTCAGTAAGAATGCTGTATGCACTCTTAAATAGCTCTGTCACGCGAGCCTTGTTGTCCATATTGCTAGCGACTCTCAATGTCCATAAACCAGTAGCCGTCAGTGCTAGCAGGGCGATCAAGATGATGCCCGATAATAAGTAAGCTTGCGTTTTTAGTTTCATATTTCCCCGCGCAGCGATTCAATAATTAGTATTAGGTATAATTCATCGAATCTTAATCTAAGTTGTGTAGGGCAGATATTAGAAAGACATCAAAGTATGATAGAGATTAAATTTTCGAAGAAAAAAAAGTAACGGGATTTGGTTCTGTTGGAATGGATATGCTTTATAGAACTTAGAATCAACTGCTGTAGTAAGAGTACTAGAAGGAGATAACTCAATTTATCGAGACTGATTAAGAGTTAGTGAGGAGCTGATGCGTCTATTGAATAGAGTTTGCTTTTGTTCAAACGAAAAAAAGCCAAGTCTTTCGACTTGGCTTTCTTGAATGTGGCTCCCCTTGCAAGACTTGAACTTGCGACATACGGATTAACAGTCCGCCGTTCTACCAACTGAACTAAAGGGGAATTATTTGTGTCAACATCAGGTCTATAAAGACCATTATTTGTTAAGCACCAAATAATGGTGCCTCGAGGCGGAATCGAACCACCGACACGCGGATTTTCAATCCGCTGCTCTACCGACTGAGCTATCGAGGCAAAAGAATGGTGCCGACTACCGGAGTCGAACTGGTGACCTACTGATTACAAGTCAGTTGCTCTACCTACTGAGCTAAGTCGGCACACTAAATTCTTT
>NZ_JBFRRH010000120.1:0-2918 GCF_041472995.1 Vibrio sp. 10N.261.46.A3
AGGACATCGCCAGGCTTTAATTTCGTTATTTGCGTAGCAAATAACAACCTCAACAGTGCACTAATCTGTTGATGACAATTTGTTGGAGGGATGGCTGAGTGGTCGAAAGCACCGGTCTTGAAAACCGGCAACCGTTAATAGCGGTTCTAGGGTTCAAATCCCTATCCCTCCACCACCATTGAAAAGCCCGCTGAGAAATCAGCGGGCTTTTTTTCGTCTTGAGTTTGGTAAAAAAACATTTGAATACTTCAAAGCGGCAGCTTACCCGTTGGTTAAACATCGGTGTTTGGCGTTAAGGCAAAAAAAGCAGAGCTTAATCGCTCTGCTTTGATCTCTAAATGAATATTCTTTGGAACTTGTACAATCAGCTCGCTTACTTAGCGACGTTACCCGCCACGTTTAGCGCATCCCAAGTACGTGAAAAAGGAGGGGCATAACAGAAGTCCATGTAGCCTAGTTGTTGAGTCGTCATCTTCGCGGTGATAGCTACCGCTAGTGCGTTAATACGGCCAACCGCTCCTTTCTTACCAACGATCTCACCACCTAGAAGAACCTTAGTCTCTGGGTGATAAACCAACTTCACCTTGATGTCTTCTTGGCCTGGGTAGTAATCCGTTTGGTTCTTATCTGAAATTGTTGATACTTTCACATCTAAGCTGTGTTCTTTCGCCAGAAGTTCAGATACGCCTGTACACGCCAATTCGTAGTCGAGTACTTTCAAGCAAGACGACCCCAAGAAGCCCGACATGTAAGTGTCTTTTCCTGCTAGCTTGTCTGCCATCATGCGTGCTTGTTTGTTGGCTGTAGTTGCTAGAGGAACATAAACGGGTTTGCCTAGCGCCATATGATGGACAACGGCACAGTCACCTACAGCATGGATGTAAGCATCTTCAGTGGCACCATATTCATTCACCAACAACGCGCCATTTTGAGCCTTTGGTAATTCGAATGCTTCAGTGTTTGGTTTGAAGCCGAGTGACAGGATCACGACATCAGCTTCTACATTACCGTTATCGGTTTCTACGATGTAACCACCTTGCTCAGCATCGCGAATCGCAGACACGCTGCAACCTGTTTTAAGGTCAGCACCGGATTCTCGAATTGCACCTTCGACAACTTCAATGATCTCTGGGCTGAACTGACGGCTCATGATGTGTTGTTCACGTTCGATGATCGTCACGTGTTTGTCTAAGCCGTGCGCTGCATCGAAGACTTCCAGCCCGATAAAGCCTGCACCGATAACACACACGCGTTGTTTACTAACATTTTTAAGTGCTTCTTTGACTGCTAAGCCATCTTCCATGCTTGTTAGTGTGTATACGTGTTCTGGATTGTATTCACCGAATGAGGGAACGATCGGACGTGCGCCTGTCGCAATCACCAACATATCGTAATTGATAGTGCTCTCTACGTTTTGGTGACGCACCGTAATGTGTTTTTCAGTGCGGTCGAACGACACCATTTCTGTTTCTACACGAACATCTAAACCAGATTTTATGGCTTGTTCTGGCGTACGAGAGATCATTCGCTCGGTGTCATCAAACATGCCGCCTGCAAAGTAAGGTAAGCCACAGGCTCCGAAAGAGATGTAGCTACGCTTATCTAAAACGATGACTTCGTCTGATGGTTGATTACGTTTGTACTTTGCTGCGAAACTCATACCCGCGGCGCTACCGCCTATAACAACAACTTTCATATTTACTACCTAAATAACCTGAACTCAGGAAAAACAGAAGAGCACTCACGTGGAGTGCTCTTAATTAAGTTTGAGAATTATACTGCTGCTTCTTTTGATACTGTCGCTGTAACGTCAGCGTCGTATTGTTCAGTATCCAATGAGCCATTCTTCTTCGCTGTAAGAACGCCTGACAACATAGAGCCTGAGATGTTCAGCGCTGTACGAGCCATGTCAATTAGCGCTTCAATAGACACTAGAATCGCGACTACTGTGATGTCTAGACCCATGATGGTCAGTACCGCTACTGCTGCGAACGTTGCACCGCCACCAACACCTGCGATACCGAATGAAGCAATTGCGATAACAGCGATCAGTTGTAGGATGAAGCTTAAGTCTACAGGCATGCCCATTACTTGTGCCGCCATGATTGCGAGCATTGCTGGGTAGATACCTGCACAACCGTTTTGACCGATACTGGTACCAAATGTCGCTGACATGTTTGCTGTTTCTTCGTCTACACCTAGGCGTTGAGTTTGTGTTTCAACGTTTAGTGGGATAGCTGCCATGCTTGAACGAGAACCGAAACCGAACACCAATACTGGCCAGATTTTCTTCATGAACTTAGCAGGAGAAAGACCGAACATGGACACCATGACGAAGTGGATGCCGAACATAACGCCAATTGCTACGTAGCTTGCTAGAAGGAAGCGTCCCATCTCTGCAAGTGCGAACAGGTCGTTGGTCATCATGAACGTGGTCATCAGAGCGAATACACCGTAAGGGGTTAGCTTCAGAATTTCACGTACCATTGAAAGCACCACTTCTTTTGCAGAGTTGATGAAATCAACGAAGTTTTGCACTTTCTCTGGCTTACGGTTTTTCACTTGAAGGATACAGTAACCAAGGAACATACCGAACAGTACAGTTGAAAGCGTAGAAGTACGTTGAGAACCCGTTAGCATGTCAAAGATGTTGGTTGGAATGATAGACAGAGCCATACCAGACAGACCGCTGCTCGCCATTGCATCTTGTGTTGCAACCAGTGAATCACCGCGAGCTTCAATCGCACTGTTTGTGCCGATAGTGCTTACTAGTGCGTTCGCATCGATACCAAATAGGTAAATACTCGCGATACCAACGGCTGCTGAGATTGCACAAGTGAAAAGTAGAATACCGATGATTTTTGGTGCGATTCGAGATAGCGCGCCGCCGCCTTCAACGTTCAAGGTAAGGAATTTCA
>NZ_JBFRRH010000121.1:0-1434 GCF_041472995.1 Vibrio sp. 10N.261.46.A3
TGAAATTCCTTACCTTCGAGAAGCTCATGTCGCTTGCATCGGTCAATACGTGGGTCTTCAATGGCTTGAAAATGCTGGAGAAAAGAGTCGGTCATACTTAAAACGTTACAATAGAGAATTAATAGCTGATCTGATCGCCAGTTTGTTTAAAAGTTCCCATTTATAATGATCTTGCCGTGTCTGGAGGACGGGTCCTTTGAAGAAAAGCCTGAAAGTGAGTTGCAGTTTGGGATACACTCACAACAGTCTATATTGCAGTAATGGCTACCTGGTGTAGCCATTACTGCAATATCATCAAGTAGGGGGCTACTTAATCTCAGGTAAAGCTTTGTTGCGTTTAGTGATCTTATAGGCCCACTCACCATGCCAGGTCGTTGCTTGCCCATGCAAATAACCAATTGATTCCAAGAGCTTTATTGCATTTTTAATCGCCCTATTTTCTTCTTTTGTACTCATGTTTAGGGCAAGGCGATCCCTCATACGACTGAGAGATACGGGAAAGGGATCTTCAGGAAGACAGGCAAAAAACAAGTATAAGCACTGAGCAGTTTCCGCCCTTGGTATCGATGACAGCGTTCGCATGCTAATTAATATTTGTCTATCAATACGGTAAAGCTCCCATAAATCTGGATCACCTTCCAATATGATCGTGTCTGTGTCGATGTCATAAACAAATTTCTTAAGCAATGAAGTTGAAGTTGCTTTAGAGCCATCTTTGGTGGCCATACTTATCTTTTGGCTTTGAATCCTCTCTAGAGAGTCTTTTATTCGCTTGCGGAACTTCGTATTTAACATCTGAGTACTAAACCCACAAAACTTTGTAAATTCAGAGAGCTTCATCGTTATTCTGTCGGAGTCATACCCATACTTTGAGAAAGCAAAAACAACCCCACACCAAACCTTAAAGTCAGTCCGTACATTAAGCCTTTCACCTTTGAGCGAAGCATATTCATACCCTTCACGTTTGTATAAAGATATGTCCCGAAATTCGTCGCTTACATTATGCTTTACGACGGTAAGATCATCACTCTTGTTGCTGTTCTTAGCAATTGGGGTGAAAAGGGCTGTACGAATTAATATGTTAGGCTGAATAGAATGTGTATCAGATATTACTAGTCCATCACTAATCACCGATAAGAGTTTGTTTTCCATAGATAATATCCAAAATTAGTTACTAACATGCTTTGCAGTACATGCTACACCATACACAGTCTACGCTACACCAATTACAGTTTACGCTACACCAATTACAGTTTACGCTACACCAATTACAGTTTACGCTACACCCCAAACCTTGAAGAAGCCAGTTCTGGAAAGGCTTCAGAGCTACAAAGGATCATTTAGGATCATTTAGGTTCATATTAGGTTCAGTTTAGGATAATTAGTCCTGTGGATAAGTGGATAACTATAATTTAAGGTAAGGAATTTCAATAA
>NZ_JBFRRH010000122.1:0-57911 GCF_041472995.1 Vibrio sp. 10N.261.46.A3
GCGACTGAAATCCGCGTAACTAATAAACAGCTTCAAATAAAAAGCCCCGCTTACTGATTGCCAGTAGCGGGGCTTTCTTTTCAATCTTATCTTTCTAAACGATTAGACGTAACTCATAACAGATTCGGTCGAGTTGGTCGTCAGCATCATGCACTGGTTAGGCTCAACCTTGATGGTTAACTCCTTACCAACACAGTCAAACACTTCTCCAGACAACAAGTCGGTCACTGCACCAGTCCAATTTAATGAGGCTGTCTTGCTTCGTTTCGACTTGTTAATCACCACAATGCCTTTATCACCACGGACAAACACCAACAAATCATCATTCGCTTCAACCACACGCATCGCTTCGCCATGAACATGGTTATGGAATTGAATCATGTTTTTCATGTAAGGCGCTTGCCAGTCGTTGAGCCAACGAGGCTGACCGCTCTTGTCCAGAATACCGCTGGTGCTCAGTTCACTGTAAACAAGCGGCACACCGCCGTCTCGACCAAGAATGAAAGCATGAGCCAATCGCTCATCCACTTCATCCATCACATGCTCCAAAAACACCTCGTTGTTTGGAATATCATGAGTTACCGCAAACGTGATGGCTCGCATATTCGACAGAGCTTGACCAAAACAGTAAGGGTTAATCAAAGACTTAAAGCTGCCCTGTTCTTCAAATGCTTTGAAGATAGTGTTGAACAACGGGAAATCGTACGCCCCTAAGCGAGTGTGTTTGAGATATGGCTCAAGGAACAGCTCATACTCTTCTTCTGTCGCACCGCCATCGGTAATGATCTCACCGAAGATGTGCATTTCTTCGCAGATGTCATCAGTCCACACCTTGCGTAGGTGTGCCAGTGTCATGTGCTTTGCCGCGTCAATACGAAATCCTTTCACACCAATGTCTTTCAGTGCTTTTAGGTAGGCTCTTTGTTGTGCCACCACATTATCGTTATCTAGCAGCGTTGGCAGACCAGGATCGCTCGCGCCACCGGTAATACGCCCGTTTTGCACTTCCCACGTGTCTTTCCAGTTCTTGATACCAAACGCTTCCACGAAGTCGTTTTCATCGAATAAAGGCTCAGAAAGATCACCAAACAAACGTATGGATTCATAATAGTCAGCATCTTTTTGATAAGACGCCATGTCTTGCTGATTGGGATACGTTAGATCACCGCGGATACCCGATTCGTTGGCCATATGGTTAAACACGACGTCTACATAGGTACGAAGCCCGTGTTGCTTTAACGTGTTCACCATCGCAGTGAAGTCTTGCGTGTCACCAAGTTGATTATCGATCACACGATAATCTTGGGGTTGATAGCGCTGCCACCATTGGGTGCCAGAATTTCGGTCGCAACCTTTAGGGCCGCGCAGCGATTTCATCGCCGGTGATACTAAAACAGATTTATAACCCAACTCTTGGATCAGTGGGGCGTTCTTCATTACGTCAGCGTAGCACCAGTCAAAGGCATGCAATATGACATCTGTCGCTGGGTTGCTTAACATAGCTGAACTCTCCATGTTGTTCTCCTACCAAACTCGTTTACAGCTTTCTAGATAAATACAAAGGCTAAAAGGCAAAGCTGCATAAATTTCCTTAAGAATGGTATTTATTATATGAGTTACTCATTAAAACCCCTCATCCTCCCACCGATTAGTCACGGCGGATGGTTAAGGGCGTAGCGCCAATTATCGCATAACGTCTGGGATGAACACTCAACCATTGTGCTTTTAAATGCACCAAAAAGTGACAAAAAAGGAGCGTATATACGCTCCTTTTATTCAATCTAACACATATTTATGACTAAGTTCTGTAAAGAACCTTAGTAACATATTCATTGCAATGTAGTTATTAAAGCTAAGCAGTGAAAATTGTGTTTAACAGCTCTGATTCTCAGCTTACGATGTCTAAGCAGACTTTAAACCATCATGTCCTGTAAAACACCTTAGTAACATACTCATTGCAATACACCGTTCTGAAAGTTTACTGAAAGTGATGCTTAAAACGTTAGTAAGGCTGCTTCATTAACTGCTAGTAAACTTGTTAAGTAATTAAATTCGAAACGTTAAATTCAAGCCCCTGAAAACACCTACAAAGCCGATACTTGTAAAGCCGTTTTATTTGTTACTGTTCTGAACAAAGTAGAACCGCACAAAATCAAACGTGTTTTTCAACTCAGGAGAGTCTGTTTGCGGATTCCGTGATTAGAAGTCTACCTAACTTACTTTCCATACATCTAATTAAATCAATCACAATTGGTGTATCTTGATGAGGAGCTAAAATATCTAAAATTTTCTCCTCTTCAAGAACTGACATTATTTCACAATAATAATTTAAATTATCATTATCGATTAATTTATTTAACAATGAAGATTCAATCAATATATTAAAGTATGATCTATTTTCAACTCTTGGGTTTCTCGATAAATCATAAATAAATGAATTAAATTCACTTTTACTTTTTTCAGAGAGGATTCTGAAAATTTTAACAATATCATCACAAGGTATCAATGATAGATTTTCTTTATATAGTTTGTACACACCTTCTATCCCAAATCTATCAATAACAGCATTATATAGTACCTCATCAAATTGATGAGCTTTAACTCTATTTAATTTTATATCTGGATGACAAATAAAAACATTTGAAACTTCCTTCATTACAAGATCACTTTCAGAGTATTCTAATGATATTCGTATCCATTCATTTATTTCATCATTATTCTCTTTTATTAGCTGCAAGTAAATAAAGTAATCTATAATATTGATTTGTTGATTATCAAAATCAGCCATAATTCTAATACCTGATAACTTCGACCACTTTAAAAACTCTTTCAAAAAGCACTCAAAATGATAAGTACCAAAGATATATGGTTGATTTTTTACCATTCGAAAAACATTAAGAATTCCATGAGGTTTAATATTAGCCATAGCAAGAATAAAGCTTTCAGTAGCCATAGGTTGCATCGGAGACCCTATGCGACTCATTAACTCAGGAGCTACGGATTCTGGTAGATTTTCAATATGAGTTAATGCTCGAAGTGTCGGAATCATATGCAAACCTGCAAAGCTTTCTGGCATATTTCTTACTATACGAGAGAGCAAAGTTATTCCCTTTCTTTCAGCCAATGCCTTCCAGCCTAAATCAGCACAATCGACATCTTCTGAATTTACCCAACATTCTAATTCTTCATCCGAAAATTCGTTAACAAGAATACAAAATAATCTAGACTTAATATAGCGTTCAACGTCAGAAGTTAAGAGACCGTATTTAATTGAAGAAATCCATTTACTGTCTATCTTTTCAAAAGCATAGGTAAAATGTTGTTTATTTTTTTCAGACATGTTGTAGAAATCTAATGCGATTAATTCAAATAGTTTTCTATCACCGCATTTAATCAATACATTAGTAACATCCCAAAAACCACTATACTTATCAAATTCAATAATGATTTTTTCAAAATTATTATAAAGCCAATATGCTAGTTTTTTGTTTCTCCCTCTATCCGCAGCACTCCTGATGAAGTAAAAATTACGATCACTCAAAAAAGAAGTTAAATTATTTGATATCCACTTCGGTAACTGATCTGAACATGAAAAATAAACTCTCAAAGCCTCATTAAACTGAACATGCCCTTTTAAATATAGTTCTTCAATCCAGGTTGCCCAACGTAACTGACCAGAGCTACAGATTACATTCATGATTATAAATATATCATCATTAAACTTTAATCTTTCTTCTATCAACCTTCGATTAGCCCAAAGAAAATCAATAGAAATTACATTATAGAAACCATGTATATTAAATCGATGAGATATTAGTTTTTTGGTAGCAGTTAGAACATCATCAAATTTATCATTTCGTTTAGAAAGATACACGCTTTCTATTGCTCTATAAATGTCAGAATTAACTTCAGATTTTAAATTATCATTAACAACAGAGTCAAACCTGTTTAAGAACTTATTATATCTTCGGTTATTTTTTACAAACGGAATAAAATTTGACGCAATAGTAATGTCATAATCAATTATTTCAATAAGTTCGTTTTCATCAGGAATATCAATAAGAGAACTACCTAACGAAACATATGCACTATGTCTAAGTTTGAAGTCTCTTACAAATTCATTTTTAATTTCATTCCATTTGAAGAATAAACCACAACCAACCAACCACTCCCAATATAAATCATGTATAGGCTCTAAAGCACCATTTCGTTTGCAGAAAATTCCAAGATTATTTATAGTATAAGTAAATTTTTCGTTTGTATTTTTTTGAAAATTACTTTTAAAAGACAATTCAAAAGAGGACCAACTATTTTTCTTTGAATTTAGTTGAAAATCCAATGAAGTAGTTGATAGCGAAAAAAGCAAATCACTAGTAGAGTTGAAATCAGATGTTATTCGATAAAAGTATTCTTGAAGGAGCTCTGCCTTTATTTTCAAGCTTTCATCTGACGAAATATAAAGTATGAGCATTAGTGGGTAGCTTAACAACTCACCTAAGGAGAGGTCAATGTTTGTAGGCAACCCATATAACCCCATAAAGTCTGACACTTGCTCGGAAGTTAACAGATTGAGTTTCCAATAATTCACATCATTAATGAAATTTATCGGCCTTGATGTCATAACAACTTTAGATTCATTAACTAAGCTGAGTAGCTTCCTTATCTCAGAATCTTGTTTAATTCCACCAGATAATTCACTGACACCATCAAATAAAAAAACAATATTTTCAAATTTAGAAATTTCTTTTAAACTGCAACCATCATATGACTGTTTAACAAAATTATTAACTTCTTCTATTGATGAAAAATCTCTAATTGCAATATATATTGGAATATATTCTGTTTCTTGTAACAAATAACTACCTAAGGCCCACAGTACAGAAGATTTACCCGCACCACCATTTGCAACAATCAGTTCTATTTCATTGTTGTTGAACGGCAAGCACCTAGCTTCCAAAGTTATAGTTTCTTGTTCAGTACTTTTAGACAGTAAACGATTAATAGGTTGGATACTTGAATAAGCATCATCAAATCTATTTTTATCTGAAAGTAGCTCTAATTGGATGTCGTTTGGTTTGAATATATCTAAGAGAGATTTTGAGGTTTCTTTTATTTGCTTTGAAGAAACCCTTGATTTTTCAGTAAAATATTTTTCATCTCTACCGTTAAACAAAAAAATATTTTCTACTTCAGAATTAACTAAACTTACTTGTTGCGAATTTTCATAAATTGAAGCTTCTTCAATATTATCTGTATCATTTACTGTTTTTTTTTATTCGTTTGCTTAACACTACCCAACACCGTACTACGTTTAAGTTTGAGCGATTGAGCTGATTCAGCTTGAAGATCATTGTCATCAATATCTTGCTCAACATTACCACGAACTTCTGCATCTATGATGTTGATACTTTGCTTTTTTTTAAGCTGCTTCTTAACAAAGATGTAAGAACAGAAACTAAATATTACTGAAGCAACAATACCCGATAAAATCGAGCCAATACTAAAGTCTTCCATCATAAACCTCACTCAACTGAAGTTCATATGCTACCAAGAAGCTAGTTTTGCCACAAGGCATTGATTAACTTAGCTCTTATTTAAACTCTAACCACTCTGAGATAACAACGCCTTTATTCGATATATTGTTGCTCTGCTAGTCAAATATTCTCTTGCCAAAGACGAAATCGACGTTCCATCTGCAAGTTTTTGCTTTATTTCTTCGCGTAGAGTCTCGTTAATAGCAGACTTCCGACCGCCTTTGTTACCTGTTCTTTCTCTGCCACTTTGAAGACGATCAACTATGATTGAATGCTCCAACTCAGCAAACACACCTAATAGTTGTGTCATCGCTCTCTGCATAGCGTTATCGCTCGTTGTATCAACTTGTCCGTCAAGCGTTTTTACTTGCACACCTTGCTCTTGTAGTCGCTGAATTGTTGCCAGAATAATATTCAAGCTGCGTCCCATTCGGTCAAGTTTCGTCAATACAACAACGTCCCCTTCACGAACATAACCAAGCAAATCATCAAGCTTTTTTCTGTTGTCGTCTGATTTTCCGCTTTGTTTGCCGTAGAATATTTTTTGACACCCAACTGCTGTTAGTGCTTCAAGTTGTGCTTCTAAATTTTGATCTTTCGTTGAAACGCGTGCATATCCGATTAACGCCATTTTATTACCCTGTACGGTTGTTTGTAGTTTCGAACATCTTAGGCTCCACCGTACGAATGCCTCAACCTGTACCTTTCGTACATGTACGTATGCATGCTCAAACAACCGCACAGCAGACACAAAAAAAGAGAGCAATGTTAGCTCTCTTGAATATTGTGCTTGATTGACGAAGACAGCAATAACTCTTTGTTTGATTGCGCTCTTATCTTTTCTTCCGCCATCACTTTTTGTCTGATGGCATTCATAGCTGATTCATCAACTTTGCGCTGTCTTAATGCTTCATCAAGAGAGCCGACCATCCGAAGTAAATCAAGCGGCGTGCCTTCCCATGAATCCATTTCAATGACTTGTGTTTGCTTGACTACTTTCAGCATTGGCGTGCTCCATGATCGACTCTAACTCACTTCGATTAAGCCATTTAAGATAGTTGCTGCTCACCATATTCTGTTCATCAATCACTTGCTTGTGTATGCGTTCTCGCTGCCTTAAATGACTCTCAATGTATGCCAGTAACACTTTTTTCTGAATTACTGCGCCATGTTCACCGAGCAAGCTTTGCTTTAGTAGCTCATCAGCATCAAGTGTTTCAATATCAATGATTGCAGCTTTGCCCCGTTTACTGCGCTTTCCTGCTTCACTGCCACGTTCTGAATTAAATTGACTCATATTGTTTCCGTTATTTTTTCGTTATTATTTTTGTTTTACTGCTCGTAACGCTTTAGCCGCCAGTAATACCGATACAATGTTATCAATGTCACCTGTTAGCTTTGCTTCTCGTATCCCTTTGATTAACCGCATATTGCCGTTAATCGAATGCTCATCACGAAATAACACCACAAGCAATTTCGGTGTAGACACCGCTTCAACGACATCCATCATTTCGGTAATAGCATCGTCTTCATACTCTTGATTCAACTGCAACAGTGTATCGATCGCATTAAATGCAGCCACTTGAGCGGCTCTATCAGCATCAAAGCTTGTCTGTAGATTAGCAATTTCAAAAGCGAGCGTATTGATGCGCTGAGCGTTGTACTCTCTTGCTTTCGCTATCATAATACGGTGCTCAAACCGAAGCCTGTTATCTTCCGTTTCTTTATCGAGATACCAACGCTTTAACTCGCTCTTCGCTTGTGTCACTGCGTTAGTGAGAAAGTGACTTTCTTCAATCTCGCTGTCTATTAATGTGCTGTGCTCTGCAAATGTTCTCATTTTGTTACCTCAAAAAATCTTTAATCGTGACTGATTTACTTCTGATTGATGCGCCCTTAGCAACATCATGCACCGTTTGCCGAGTCAGTTTGTTGTTAAGTTCATGATTGAACTGCTTAAACGTCTTGCCTCTAAGTAGCCAATCTATATCGGCTTTGATGTCTTGTTCGTTCTCTTGAGCAAGACGATCTTTTACTGCGATAAGCTGATGCAATGCTTCAATGTCATTGTTGATAAATCGAGTAAAGCAATCTCTTATCTCGTCCATTTCTTGCGCTGTAAGCTCTGTGCTTAATCGCCGCTGAGCTTCGATTTCAGCCAGTTTGCGTACTGTTCTAGTGGCGTGACACGATTTATCTGTCAATGCCAGTAATGAGTGATATAGTTCGTTAAACATGATTGAATACCTTGATTTGATTGCTTTTGTTGAGAGCGATTTGATACAACACCGCCTGAGTCTGCTCTAAGTCGTACACGCCAAGTAAGTGCCGAATTGATTCGATAAACGCTTTAAACTCACTAACAGACATCATTTGATTCATTGCTTGATCGAATGTGAAAAGCGCCATCGTGCGTTCACCAAACTGTACAGAGAGCAATTTATTACGATGCCGCTCTTGTGCTTCTTTTTGCCGTTGCTCTTGCAGTGCTTGCTTTTCTTGTTGTTTATCAAATGCCGATGTCAGTCGATTGACTTCCTCGTGTGATAACCAGTGATGCAGTTGCTGAGATTCTAAAAATGCCGCTTGATATGCATCTTCTCTTTGTACGTGAATCGCTTCCAATATTTCATTTAAGTAGTATTCATGACGGCTGTTTTGCTGAATGTGTGAGAGATTAATATCGTTGATGATCATGCGAAAAATCTCTTTAAGTCGTTACATTTCAGCACCGTGTCATCAAGCAGCTTGTACTTACATTTTCGTTGCTCTTCATTGACGATATGATCTAAGCGTTCGATCATTTCCCGTTGCTGAATATCAACGCACTTTGTCAGCTCTTCACGCATCACAACGTTGTTACCCAGATGCAATTCAAGCCAAGTCGTTTCCGTGATTTCTTTCAAGCGAAAGCTTAAATAGTGTCGATTTGCTCTTTTCATTTTTTCACCGTTAGTTGTTGATTCACTAGTATTTATACCGTGCGAATCTCGTCAAAAAGTGCGTCATAGATGTATTCAGAGCAAAAAAACGACCTCGAATGAAGTCGTAAAAGAGATGATTTATTGTTGTTATTGAAAGTCTGCATCGAAGTCTAAGCTATCAAGCATCGCTTGCAGCTCGTGCTCAATATGATGCTCTCTAACACTGTGCTGCTTGTTAACTTCGAACTTTATTTCTAGATTCGATGTTACTTTGAAGCGTGAGTTCATCGCACGTGACGAATCAACGATATCGTCATCAAGCAGTTCATCAACTTCGCCGATTGTTGTTGCGTCATAGACGCTGTAATCACATCGAATTTGTTTGCCTGATTTCACTTTGATTTCTTCAAAGTCAATTTGAAAATCATATTCTGTCTGACCGATGCGAGCGTATAAATGTAGTATATCGTGTTGCTCAATCACTAAAAATGCTGCATTTGCAACATAACGACGACTCTTTTTATGTTTCAACGCACCCGTATAGAACGACGGCCTTTTGCGATTAGTCATACGCTCAGTAAGCAGAGATTTAAAGTGCGACTTT
The DNA here is from genome assembly GCF_041472995.1 of Vibrio sp. 10N.261.46.A3. Lineage (NCBI taxonomy): Bacteria > Pseudomonadati > Pseudomonadota > Gammaproteobacteria > Vibrionales > Vibrionaceae > Vibrio > Vibrio sp. 10N.261.46.A3. Next base: position 9,063 of record NZ_JBFRRH010000122.1, read on the forward strand.
GTATCTTCAAACCAGTCTAGCTGTGCTTGTCTTTGATAGTCGTTCTCTATTCGATTGATCGCATCTTTCAAGTTAGAAAGTGACTTAGAATTACGATGAAAATTGATGATACATGTCAGCTTTGTATCAACACCGCCGAGCATGTTACGCCCGTTAACTTTGTGTACTGTGTTGTCGTGTGAGAAGTTTAAATCTGAAGCGAAATTGCCGTATTTCTTGATGAGCTTATCACTCGTGTTTTCGATAAAGCTATGCGATATAGAATTGAAGTCACTTGCTTTTAAGTGTGTTGTATTCGGAAGTTCATATGTGTAATTGTTGATTTCAAGTAATGTTGTTTTCATGCTGTCCCCTTCGTTGCAATACAATTATGTTAAACGCCAGATAGAGTGTGTTAAACATTATTTTTCAATTACTAATCATCGAATTGACTAATCATCGAATTGACTAATAATCTAATCAACTAAAGATCTAAGCGTCTAAAGACAAGCATTTTTTTGCAAGCAAAAAACGCTCACCTTGTACGCAGAAATCCTGCCTTGCTTCGCAATATATGAATGTGCATGAACTTGTTGAAGTGATTGAAAAGACGATCAAAAATCCAATTTAATGACCGCCTTTAAATTGATTTACTTGTTAGTGAGTGAATCGACTGTATTGCGCATTGCTGCGCACTGATTTGAAAAAGTTAAGTAGTCATGCTGCCAAAGATAGCGAGCTTTGTTTAATCCCTTTTGATGAGCTTGAGCGTATGCTTGCTGATCCCAGTAGTGCTTTCCATCGACCTTTGATTTAATGTCATTTCGAGCATAGCTTTCTGATTCTCTTAACACCTTTTGAGTACGCTTATCACCCGGCAAGAAAAACGTTCCCTTTTCCATGCAGACTTTGATTGTTGCGATCCCTTGCGCTGTATCTGATAGCTCCCGTATGTGCCACTGCGCTAGTTGATCCGCTCTTGCTTTCTTCTCAGATTCAAGCTTTTTCTGTTCTTTATTTCGTCGCTGTTCATCTTTGTGATAAGCCACCAGCTCTTTGAATTTCGGTATCACTGTAGTAGCGTAACCCTCAGTAAAGCCAACCGTTTTGCCAAAGATGTTCGTACGCTCAACATTTGCCGTACATTGCGAAACATCAACGCTATCGCTACTCACATAACCAAGTACTTCATCAAGCGGCTTAAAGTTCTTTGCATAACTTCTAACTTTCGTGATGTAGAGTGTCCCTCGCTTCCCATCAAGAGAGCTACCAGAAAAGCCACAATTCACCATGTCAGAAAGCGCTAGATCAAACTGCATCGGCTCATTTATCACAAAATTAAAACTTAGCGGCTCAATGTAGTTTGGCGATATATCGACCTCTTGCGTTCTCGTCATAACGCTTTGTTGTTCAGTCTCTTTTACTTGCTGCCCCGTCGATTGACAGCCCATCACTGCTAACGCTGATGTAAACAATGTTGCTATACCACTTCTTTTTACCATTTGTCTCTTTTTCATTCTCATTCCTATAATCATCAAATGCTCCATCAGTAGAGCATTTTAACCTATGTTAAATGAGATTATTTTGCTCCACAACCAGAGCAAATTAACAATGAAACAAAATGTGACTGGCTCGAAGATCCGTGAGGTCAGAAAGAGCAAAAAAATTACTCAAGAAATGATGATTGCCCGCTTGCAGAGTAACGGCTTTGATATGAGTCGCTCGACCTATTCAAAAGTCGAGCTAGAAATTAGACAAGTACGTGATTTTGAGTTGATTGCGTTTGCGACTGCATTAGATGTTAATGTTAGCCTTTTTTTTGAATGACAATGATAAACTCCTATTGTTTACTAGATTAACTCTAGTAACTATATGACTCACATTCTTCAGAGTCTTCAATTTCCCACGGCTCTCGATTGTCTTCTGTACCCTGAGTTAATAACGAAGCATAATCTACGACTGTGTTACCAAAGCCGTATTGCTGATCTAAGACAAGATACTTCTTGATGCCGTTGATCTGTTCAATCACGACTTTCCATTTACTTGTTTGACCAACCTTTTCAATACAATAGAATCGTATTTCACGAAGAACTTTTCTCAATTCAATATTACGTTGCTCAACATCTTCAATGTTTGAGATAAGACTGAAGTCCACTTTTACATCTACGTTATTCTGGTCTTGAGCTTTACTTTCCTCAATCAAGTCCGAGACTTCTTTGATATCAGCATAAACACGAGCCAATGCTTCTACATTTCCGTTTTTTGTTAACAAGTCTACTGTAGCATTTAGTGTCTCAAGTCGTTGTTGATACTCTGAAGTTCTACTTACATACAGAGTTGAACTAGATTCATACTTCAAGAAGTGAAGAGCTTGATTTAGATAAACTTCCGGCTCTCTGATACGCTCAATTTGATTACAACTACCTTCGGTAGCTCTGACACACATCTTGTAAGCACGAGGTTTCCCTTTGTAATTACTCGTGCGAGTCGTCATTGCTCCCCCACAAGCACCGCATTTTAGCAATCTTGAGTACGCCCCACGCTTAGAAGTTCTTCCAGCTTGTTGTCTTGTGTTTAGTACTTGATATTGTTCATGCTTAATCAAAGCGGGAAAGATGTCAGAAACGATCTCAATCGGCTCTTTATTCATTCGACCATCTTTGCCAGTGTCAAAGTATGCTTTTGCACCGTAAAGAGCATGATTTTGAATAATTGCTCGTACACCGCTAGCAGACCAAGCAGAGTCATTGCCAGTAGTCATTTTAAGTGAGTTTAGATGTTTAGCGGTTGATTGGTGGGATTTGCCTGCTAGCTTGCAGTTGATAAGCTCTTCAATCGTCGCTTTCTTGTCGTTGAAAGTGAAGCCGTCACCATCTCTTGATATCCATGCAGGTAACTTCCCTGTAACCTTCTTATCTCTCCGAGCCTTCTCTCGACTCGCCTTAATCAATCTTGACTTACGTTCAGATTCTTCTTGTGCTCGCTCAGCCGACAGCATCAACATAATGTTGTCGAATATATTGTCGATGTTTGAAGAGTCGTAAACCTTGCCATCTTTAAGCATGACCAGACGAACACCCGAAAGTACTAGCTGATGCACTAATTCTTGAGTATGTCGCCACCCTCGACGACTTAAACGGTCATGATCTTCAATAAGAAGATAGCTGCCACGAACAATTTTTCCCATTCGTATAGCAGCGATCAAGTCTTCTAGAGCAGGGCGCTTGCCACCCTCTTTAAAAGCTGAGACACCGAGGTCTTCATAAGTTTGAGCGGATAGCTCAATATTATTCTCCGAACACCACTTTTCTGCGACTTCAATTTGTCTCCGAAGTGAATCGCCTTGTTCTTGTTTTTTAGTACTAAACCGAATGTAAAGATAAGCTAATCCTTTGTTATCTTTCATATAAACCTCTCAGATTACGAGTGCATTATAATCTGTATAGTACTTTCACCACATGCCAACCGAATTTTGTTTTCACAAGGTGTGGTACAAGCGTCTCGCCAGAGAAACAAACCTTATCAAACTGAGGCACCATTTGACCTTTTTTGAACTCGCCTAGGTCGCCACCCTTTTTACCAGATGGACAGGTTGAATGTTTCTTCGCTAGCGTTTGAAATTTAGCGCCCTTTTTAAGCTGCGTCATGATGTCTTCTGCTAGTTCTTTATGCTTCACCAAAATATGAAGCGCTGCTGCTGTTCTTGCCATGATAATTCTCAGTTTGTTGCTGCCAGTTTACTTACGACGGTTGCTTAGAATATCGCTAATGAACTGACCGTTGTAAATCTGTTTGCCGCTAACGGCTTATCGACATAAATTCATCGACAGCCAGCGTTTAGCGTGATTTTAACCCAAGAACCGCTATTCTTCACTCTATAACCGAAAACAACTGCCTTAAAGGCCATTAAAAACCGCATCGTGACTTGCTGCGGCTTCCATTTCCCTTTAAATTAATCCTTATAAATTAAGCGCGTATTAAGTAGGAGCCACTTATGGCCAAACCGATCAGTAAAGCGAGTCAGTCACAGGGAATGTTGATGTTCAAGTTATCCCTCACTCAAAGTTTTGCGATTGGCACGCTTAAGGTCAGAGAAATCGTCCCTTTTCAGCCGATGACTCAGATCCCCTACTCCCATCATCACGTGATTGGTACAGTGACTATCCGCGACCTTACGGTTCCAGTGATTGATATGTCCGCTGCGATTGGCTTCCGTCCGATCACACCCGCTGAATACCAAGATTGTGTACTCATCGTTACTGACTGTTTGAGAACAGTTGTGGCGTTCTTGGTTCGTTCGATTGATAAAATCATTGAATGCGACTGGAAGAGCATTGAATCTCCACCTACGAGTGTGGGTCGCAATGTGTTTGTTACGGGTATTACACGTTTTGAAGACCGTATTGTGCAAATGCTCGACGTGGAACTGCTGCTTTCTAAGATCTACCCAGCTTATGAGAATGCGCACATCCCGATGCTGACCGATGTAGAAAGGGAACGCCTCAAAGCGTTGAATATCTTATTGGTGGATGATTCCTTGATTGCGCGTAAACAGTTATCTGATGCCTTAGACAGCATCAACATCCCTTACAGCATTTGTAACAACGGCTTAGATGCCATCGACCTAATGCGACGCCAAGCCAGCGCTGGCAATGCCATTGATCTTCTGGTGAGTGATATCGAGATGCCGGGATTAGATGGTTATGAGCTTGCATTTGAAGTGCAAAACGACAGCGCTTTAAGTCACGCTTACTGTATTTTGCATACCTCACTATCCAGTGAGATCTGTGTTGACCGTGCCAATCAGGTGGGGGCGCATGAAGCGCTTGAGAAGTTCAATGCGGGTGAATTAATCGAAGCTATGCTACGCCTCTACGGCTGCTTAGGCTCAGTTTAGAAGCTAAACCTAGCATAGTGCTCAATGGTTTAGCTTCTTAGTCACTTCTTTCTTCAAATCTTAATAAGAATAGAGCTAACCGTTAGTCTTTGTTTTCTGGCATAGACTTTTTCGGCATAGAGTAGCTCTTACTCACAAATTCCACTTCCTCGACTTCATTCACATGATTGGTAAAAGAGGCCAATGCATAGAGAGTGTTCGCGACTAGGTTGGCGTATTTAAAAAGAATCGGGTCTGGCGACTTTTTGCTTTCATGATGTTCAATACTCACCAAAGCTCGCACAACTTTCTTAGCCTGACAACGACACAAGTGAAGTTCACTAGATACTCGGTGTCCACCGGGTAAGACAAAGCCTTTAAAACCACCTTCTAACTGCTCACGGATACGATGATAGTCTTGCTTGAGCTCGACCAATTCAGACTCGGTGATGGCAAGCTTACCGCGCACAGAGCCATTCAAATGGTAGATGTTTGGCTGCAAGCGTTGCAGGATCTCACGAACCTGAGGCTCTAGCTCTAAAGACAACACCAATCCAACTCGGCAACAAAGTTCATCCGACAAAATCTCAAAATCACAGATAGGACTGTCTTCATAGATAAACGGATAACAAAACTCGTCCCAATCTCGACTTACTGGTTTCACGTACCGATCCTTACACATAAATAGTCATCAAACGCCAATATACCAAACTCTTTGATTTAGACATAAAAAAGCCCTCACATTGGAGGGCTCCTGAAGAAATCGGTTAAACGAATTATTCGTTAGACACTTTTTTGTGGCCTTCTTGTAGGTGAACGAAATCCACCAGATCGTCGCCTGACACTTGATATGCCTGACCAAAGCCTTTAACGAACAGGCCGTTCTCAGCTTTAAGGTTGAACAGAGAGAAGTCTTGAAGTTGGCTCAAACCATCAATGATTTCACCAAAACGCTCTTGCATCTGTCCAATAACTTGAGTCCAAAGTTCTGTTTCACGCTCAATAACACTTGCTTGAGCATCAAACGTTAAACGCTTACGTGCGTAAAGCTGCTTCGAGCTCTCTTCGTCTTCAATCATCATCAAAGAGACTTGAGGGTTCGCTTTCAAGTTACGAGCATGACGAGCAATATCAGAAATTAGAACAAAGTAACCTTCTTGGTTCTGAACGAACGGTGCGTAACTTACGTTCGGGCGACCTTCTTCATCAACCGTTGCAAGTTGAAGGGTACGGCGCTCTTGGCGAAACTCTTTAATTTCTGGACCTAAGCGACCTTGTAGACGTTCTTGTTTTACTTGCTGTTCCATGGGTAATTCCTTTCTTCACTTTCTCTGATTTATTATTTTTGCCCGAGGTTGAGCGATCATTAGCGAACTAAACGATCCTCGAGCATTGATGTCTTGTTTAAGCCAGTTAGCAACCCTATGTCAGATTGCTGCTGATTATTTACTATTGACTGTACTTAAGCTTGTTCTTTTAACGCTTTGAAGCGTTCTACTTGGTCGGCAATAAGCTCACGCTTTTCGTTACGGCCTAGGTAAATCTTAAAAATATTTTCGCCGGTTTCACTGAAGAAGCCGAAGTAATGACTTTCACGACCCATAAACGCCTTGCTCACCAAACCGATATGTTTAACGTTATCAAGTTTAAGGTGGCCATGAAGCTCGCCCTCTTTGCCCATCAGATTGTAGTAACCACGCGCTACTTTACCTTTCGGGAATGGCGCTTTAACTTCAAAGATAGAACCAAATGAGTGCACGATAGTAGTCACAGGGCCCCAACCCACTAAACCTTCTAGAATCTCTTGAGCACGGCTGCCATCTAGCATTACCGCCATGTCGTTTGGAAAAGCAGCAACCACTTCAACTTCTGAAACACCTAGCTTCTCAGCAATTACTGTTGGCAGTAGTTTTGGCTCTTCTTCTAAAATTAGAGCTACGCGTTGTTCTAGAGTTTCTGTCATTTCTAATGTTGTATCTGTCATTGAATATGTTCCGTATAAACGAGTAAGTTATAAACTAAAAATTCGATATTAAGCGTGCTTCAAACTAGCATGCGGGTGTACGCCCGAACCTGACGCTTTAGGCGCTGGATACATAGCTTGGAATTCAGCGTTAAGCACTTGAATTACACTCTGCGTTAGGCTTACCGCCCAAAAGCTGCCAGCAATAGTCAGGCTCAGATAATCTTCCGAAAGCTCAACTAAACCGTTCTTTTCCCAATGCGCGAACAGAGGTTTTAGGTAGTCGAACGTGTCTTGTCCCATAAAGCTCGGTAGCGTACTTCTTCTAACAACACCAGAATCGAAACCTGCCTTTAATGTTGAGAAGATAGGTTCTAATGAGCTTTGTTTCGTCATCATGGCGATAGGTAATTGACCTTGCTTTATAGACTCCATGTAGCTGTCTAAAGTTCGATGCTGCATCACACCATGACCGCCGATGTTGCCACCAGCGCCACAACCAATGGGTAGAACTTCGGCATAAGTTTTCGCTAAGCTGTTGTAAATGCTGCGTTCGCGGTTATCACGAGTCCAGTGGTTTACGCTCAGTTGCTTGACCTTATTTTTTGCCATGAACTCCACACCCGCCAAATACATGCTCGCCTTATCTGGCGTATTCGCAGGCGGTGGGATTTTTCCTTTTTCAACAAGATTAAGCATAGGTGCATTGCTCGCAACAATCAGTTGGTAGAGGTCAATACCGTGTGCGCCAGTAGACATGTAGTCTTCTAAATCTTGTTGGAACACTTCCATAGATTGGTGTGGTAATCCGTATAACAGATCAAGAACGATTGGCGCTTGCTCGGTGCGGCATAGTGAACTGATACGTTCTAGCACAACCTCTCGGTCATCTAGGCGCTTAGCACTACGTCGAACCTGAGTATTGAAACTTTGAATACCGAATGAGAAACGATTGAAGCCACCTTCAAGCGCACGATCAAACATCTCGTCGCCAAATCGGTTGATGCGCCCTTCCAATGTCATCTCAACATCGTTTGCTAGTGGGAAATATTGACGAATCGCTTTACCCAGCTGTTCAACTTGCTGAGGTGACAAATCGGTGGGTGTTCCGCCACCAATATAGACGGCGTGAAATAGTCCAGACTGAGCCCAAGGCGTTTTGGCTTTCTGCTTTAGCTCGACCATCAGTGCATCGAAATACTCATCCACTAATTTACGGCTTGCGGCATTTTGGAAGAAATTGCAGAACGTACAACGCACGCGACAAAAAGGAATGTGGATATATAAGCAACGCTTATCCTGTTTTTTCCCTTCACTCAGCATCAGTTCATCAAAGAGTTCTAACTTCTTACTGGGGTCGACCGGAATTGAACTTCCTCCGGCGTGTGCAGAATGCTTTTTCGCAAACGCAAAACGAAGCGGATCAGGGCTAGAAACACCCAAGATTGATTCGTCAAATTTATAAATATTAAGACTCATATAATCTCTCTAAACACTTACATAGCAAAGTCTGGAAGACTATTCGCTAAAAACTGAGAGAATCATAAATACACGCAAATGATAATGCAATTGATAATTGATCTTATTTAGATTCTAAGCAATAATCCGATATAGAATTTTGATTTGGTAAAGGATTGATTGTGAACGTTCCTAGATATGTTATTGCAGGCGGTGCATCGTTAGTGATTCATGCCGCGTTGTTGTTTGTCGCTCAAGAATCCAAAGTATTTGCGATGCCTGCAGGTAGCCAATCGAACACGGTATCGATCAACTTCACTCCTAAGAGCGTTCCTTCACAAGCTCAGCAAAAAACAATCACAGAGCCAGTTGAACCTGAGCCAATAAAAGAAACCGTCTCACAAGCCGAACCTAAACCAGTCGAACCCAAAACGGTTGAGCCAAAGCAAGCTAAGCCAACCCCAAAGAAAAAAGCGATCACCAATAAACCTCAACCAAAGAAAGTTGAGAAAAAAGTGATTGAGAAGAAGGTTGTCGAGAAAAAGCCTGTTCAAAAGAAACCAGTGACTGAGAAAAAGGTGGTGAAGAAAGAACGCCCAGAACCAGCACCACAACCAGAGAAGCTAGCCGACAAAAAAGTCGATAAGAATATGGACGAATCTGCCAACCAGCCTCAGGAAGTAAATCAAGGCGTATCAAACCAAGAGCCAGTTTTGGTCACTAAACCTTCGTTCTCTGCACGTCCTACCCCACCGAATTACCCTCGCCAAGCAAGACGCCGTGGCGTTGAAGGTGTCGCGACTTATGAGATCTGGCTAGACGCTGAAGGCAAACAAATTAAACAAGCATTAGTAAATTCATCAGGCGCGCTAATGCTCGATAACGCCGCATTAGATGCCATTAAACAATGGAAATTCTCACCTCACACTGTCAATGGTCGAGCGATTGCTCACCGAGTACAAATACCTGTTCGTTTTAGGTTGGATTAATCATGCAACAAATCAGTTACTTACAAGATCAACTTGGCTTAATGACTTGGCCTCTTCTTATCTGTTCAGCATTAACAGCAATGATCATCGCTGAACGTGTCTTCCAAGTCATGCTCAGCATTGGTGTGGGCAAACGTGCCATTCGTCGTGAGCTTAACCAAATTTCACCAACCAACAGTAAAGAGATTGAAGCGCTTGCTCAGTCGATTTCAGGTAAACGCCCGCTACTGTACAAGGGCGTGTCAATGTTGCTTGCTCACCATTCCTTCTCAAAAGGGTTACGTGAAGATGCTGCTGGGATCTGGCTACAAGAAAAACGCCACCAGCTTCATGCAGGTTTAAGACTGCTGGGTTTGATCGGCGTGATCAGTCCACTCATCGGCTTGCTTGGTACGGTACTTGGTCTTATTGAGATGTTTAAAGGCGTTGCCGCCACAACAGGCAGCATCACGCCTAATGATTTGGCAGACGGTCTTGGATTAGCAATGCGAACCACAGCAGCAGGTTTGATGATTGCGCTTCCTGCTATTTCTGGTGCTCAGCTACTAGGGCTATGGGCCGATCGAGTGCTAGCTCAGCTAGAACATACTCTGAACTATGTGAATGTTTGGCTAGAAGGCATGTCGATTCAAACCAATCAGTCCGATGATACTCAAGGTAAGCCTATCAACAAAACCTCTATCGGTGATGTGAGCCAAGCATGATTAAAACGCCCCACTCATCTCACACACAGAGCCTAGCGCCGGACTTAACACCGCTGCTCGACATCATTTTTATCGTGATGGTTTTTCTATTGCTTACGGCATCAGTAAAGCTGGAGTCACTGGAAGTTGAGCTGCCAAGCTCGGATGTCAAAAACGTTTCTGAAGTCCACAAGGATTCGATTAGCGTCAATATTTTAGACCGCGAACCCCACTGGGCAATTAACGGCCAAGAATACATCGACTGGGAAAACTTCAAGATTGCCCTGTTAGAAGAGACTGGCTCAACGGATAAAAAGCCGATCATCATTGGTGCAGACAAAGCCGCCAACGTGGAGAACCTAGTGAAGTTGCTTTCATTCCTTCAAGAGAACGGAATACCAGCGACTCAATTGCTCACTGACGATGGCTAGAACAACACTCAATTTTTATGAGGCCTAGCGTTTATGAAATTTGGCTCCTGATAGCTAAGATCAAATAGACAGAACTAAGCCTCTCTATCGATTCGAACTCACAATGCGAACGGACTGCTCACTGAGTATCTTCGCGATACAAAAAGAAAATATAAAGAACTTATTATGAACAACTTAAACGTGCTCAATAAATTAAAGACTAAGACACATCTCCTTTCAGTTGCCGCTATGAGCTTGGCACTTAGCGCACCCGCAATGGCCAACGATGCTGAACAACCTCGAATCATCAGTGCCGGCAGTGCCGTTACTGAATTGGTTTTGGCATTAGGTGCTGAAGAGCAGCTAGTCGCGATTGATGTAACCAGCCACTTTCCTCAAGCAGACAACCTGCCAAAGATTGGTTATCACCGAAACCTGTCTGCGGAAGGCTTACTTGCCCTAGAACCGACCACGTTGATTGGCTCAGATGAAATGGGACCAGACAACGCGATTTCTCAATTAAAATCGGCAGGCGTCGATGTAGAGATCGTCAACACCGAAGCAAATGTTGAAGGGCTGTTAAAGCGTATTGACCAAATCGCCAAGATTACCCATACCGAAGCACACTCACAGCAAGTTAAAGCTGAAGTGAATCAGAAGATTGCTGCACTGAAAGCGAACCAAGTACCAAGCAACGAAGCGAAGAAAGTACTTTTCCTATTGTTGCATGAAGGTCGCCCTGCGAACGTTGCCGGTGGTGAGACTTCACCAAACGCGATCATTGAGTTGGCTGGCGGTATCAACCCTGCCGCTCAAAGCCTAACGTCTTACAAACCACTGTCGATGGAGTCACTGGTAGAAATGCAACCCGATGTGATTCTAGTCAGTGGCCGTAGCTACCAAAAAATGGGCGGTGCTGATGCGATCCTGAAATCGCTACCTATGTTAGCGGCGACTCCTGCAGGTATGAACAAGCAAATCATTACCGTAAATGGCAGTGCTTTGGTTGGCGGGCTTGGTCTCGAGAGCCTTTCTGAAGCTAAGCGATTAAACGCACTTATCTATCCGCTATAACTTATCTACCCGCTATAACTCAACTACCCTATTTTTACTGTTGCTAGTTCAGTGCCCATCACCAGCGTGCTTTTCACAATGTTGGTGATGGATATTGAAGTTAGTGACGGACATTGAGGCCCTTTATGTTGTTACGATCCGTCCCGCTGAAAACATCGATGTTAGGCCTAGGTGCTACCCTAGTCTTCGTCGCACTGTTTTCAATCACCGTTGGGCCAATGAACATTAGCTTGGCTGACAGCGCAGCGAGCTTACTCCAGCCAAACAATGACTTGGCCCCCCACATCAACTTGGTGATTCAAGAGATTCGCTTACCTAGAACCATTTTGTGTATGTTGATTGGTGCGATTCTCGCGTTATGTGGTGCTGTTATGCAGGGCTTATTTCGAAACCCGCTTGCTGAGCCTGGGATCATCGGTGTGTCTGCTGGTGCGGCGCTAGGTGCAGCTCTGGCCATCGTGCTTTTCTCTGAGCTATCGCTTCAATACCCTGCTTTCATGAACTTTGCTGCGGTTCCTGTGTTCGCTTTTCTTGGCGGCGCTTTAACCACACTGTTGGTGTATAAGCTGGGCACGGGTAAATTCGGCACCTCTGTCACCATCATGTTGTTAGCGGGCGTGGCGATCAGTGCGCTCTCTGGCGCAGGTATTGGCTTCTTGAATTTCATTGCTGATGACCAAATGCTGCGCGATCTTTCATTGTGGTCGATGGGTTCATTGGCAGGCGCTAAGTGGTCAGGCATCTTGCTGGCTGCTGTCACGCTCGTTGGATTGTTTGTTGTTTTCTACCGCCAAGCGATGTCTCTAAATGCCCTGTTACTGGGTGAGTCAGAAGCGCAACACCTTGGTATCCCAGTTCAAAAGCTGAAACGAAAGCTGATTCTACTGACGGCTGCAGGCGTTGGTATCACAGTTAGCCTGTCTGGCATGATTGGTTTTATTGGATTGGTTATCCCGCATTTAGGTCGCATGTTAGCAGGCCCTGACCACCGAGTTCTGTTGCCACTATCAGCGGTACTAGGCGCACTGCTGCTAACCGCCGCAGACATGTTCTCACGTGTGGTACTTGCTCCGGCAGAGCTACCTGTAGGTATTGTCACTGCGATTATCGGCGCCCCATTCTTCTTATATCTATTATTTCAACAGAAAGGGAGAATCCTTTAATGTTTCCTTCAGCTTTAAAAGCGACCGATATCGAAGTGAAGTTCGGCAGTAAAGTGATATTAGATGGCGTTTCTATTGAGATTGAAGCGGGAAAGGTAACCACACTGCTTGGGCCAAATGGCGCAGGTAAAAGCACGCTGCTTAAAGCTTTGTGCCAAGAGATATCAAGCAACGGCGATATCCAGTATTTTGGACACAGTAAAGATAAGTGGCCTTCTCACAAGTTAGCTAAGCACCTTGCTATGCTTCCTCAACACAGCACATTGACCTTCCCATTCTTGGCACATGAAGTTGTCGAGCTTGGTGGGATTCCTCTGCAAGAATCCAACAAGAAGCTGACCAGCATTGCTAACCAAAAAATGGATATTGCTGATGTGACTCACTTGAGTGAAAGGCTTTATCCTTCGCTATCAGGCGGTGAAAAGCAGCGAGTGCACTTGGCTCGAGTATTAACTCAGCTTCACCACTCTGGTGACCAATGTATTTTGATGCTTGATGAACCAACGTCTGCACTGGATCTTGCCCACCAGCACAACACCTTAAAGATTGCGAGAGAATTAGCCGATAACCACAATGCCGCGGTTATCGTGGTTTTGCATGATCTCAACTTAGCCGCGCAGTATTCCGATCGATTGGTGGTATTGAAAGATGGCAATTTGGTGTGTGATGGCAAGCCTTGGGATGCGCTGAAACCTTCGATGATAGAAGATGTGTATGGTTACAAAAGTATCGTAGAAAAACACCCAACCATGAGCTTCCCTCAGGTTCACCCCGCACAATAAGTCCGATTAAAGAGCGACTCGTTTTGAGTATTCGTTCTTGATAACAATGACGTAATCCTAAGCCTCGATTTGTTCGGGGCTTTTTGTTGGCTCACAGCCACTCTCTCGGCTTAAACTCAATTTTATTAATAACCACAACAGCAAGCACCAAAACGACTAACCTTGAGCATTTGAGGCTCTAGAAATGAACACTACCCGTTAGGGTTACTTAGCTTTTAACACTGAAGAGGAAAACAAGTCACGGGCGTAAGCATATAAAAAGAAAAGAAATAACATCAATCAACATCACTCAACAAGACAGCGACATCGATGTGGGATTGAGAGAAAAACGTAAAAGAAGTGAAACTGCAGGCACAAAAAAAGCCCCCGCAGGAGCTTCTTTTATTGAGTGCTGATTATTGGCTCATACGAATCAATGATTTACCAATCAACCACTCTAGTTCTTTACCGCTAGTATCGCCAAACTGAGTTTCAGTCAGCTTGTATAGACGATCAATACCGTTTGCAGCGAACTCATGCGCGCTCTCAGCAGTAACGATATGATGGAAAAGTAAACGTAAGATTGCTAGGAACTCAGCGTCTTCAAGTGCTGCAACCCAGCTAGCTGAAAATGCATCAAGGCCATTTTCGAAGTCAATGTGTTCCATGAACATCTTGAAAATACGACCGTCTAGAGCAGCAGTAAAATCCGTTTTCTTTGGAAAGTGATGACTTATACCTGTACGAGAAACACCCGTTTGTTGACTCAACGTCGTGTATGACATCTTGTCGTAACCCAATCTTAGTAGCTGGTCTACAACGGCATCCATGATTTTCTGGATCGTGATTTCTGTATCTTCTTTACTACGCTTTGGCATATTCAGGCTCTTCTCTTTGTAAATCCATCTAACTCAATCAAATGAAGTCAGAATGAAAATCGTTATCAGCATTATGTGAGCAAGGTATTTTTTCGCAAGTATTTCCATTAAATACCAACAAATACTTTGTACGAACAATTTTACAGTGCTGCCTCTTTGGGCACTTTGTCTAATTATTCTTCGAAAGTCACCTTACCTCTCTAAGTGGTTAATCTAAAATAACAACTTAGAATATCAAATACCCAACAATAAATTCATTGTATAAATACCTATCAAGCAATAGATAGTCTTATAAAATTAGTTACGACGCAACTAACTGAATGATATTCTAACAAATTAATGACACTGCTTATCAACAAAACATGAGATAGATCACATACATATTTGGCGACGCGAATGTACACATTCATTTAACCCCTTCAACAAACAACATAGCATACCAGTACAAATTAGTTCAAAGATTTTAATTTTTGTAGATACAGTTCAAATTGCTCGTTAGAATAACCTCAGACTTTGTAAGAGGATTATTATTATGAGCCAAGATATTGGTAACAACGATGTATGTGAAGCTTGCGGCTGTGCAGGCGAAATCGGGTTCATCATTAAAGAAGGCGACGATGTTGCTGAAGTAACGGTTTACGGAAACTCAAAAGCACTTATTGAAGCTGAGTTTGCTAAGTACGTTGAACTTGCTAAACAAGTGTCTAGCAACGTTGAATTTGAAGCATCAGAGATGACTGAAGAAAGCACAGAGTTGCACGCTCGCTTTAAATTTGAAGTTAGCGCTGAGAAGATTATTTTTGAACTTAAGACTCGCTCTCTAGCGCGTTAATATAAGCATTTATATTCTTATTAAAAGACGAGTGAACTACTCGTCTTTTTTTAATTGAACCCAAGCCAGTGACCCATTTTGCTCAAAATCGTTTTCTGCAGCGCACTGAATCACTACGCCCCCCACCTCTAACACTGCCCCAATGCTATAAGCCTTATCATCGTAATAACAAACTCGTTGCTGTTGACCGCCTTGTGTCACTACCACCGCAGCTTTACCGGGCGTTGAAATTACTTTGTTGGCACTCGCAGACATTGAGCCAAACATTGAAGCGGCTATCAGAAAGACCTTAACAATTCGTATATTTACTCTAATCATTGATTTACCTGCCATCTTTGTTCCATTCCTCGTTAATCTACCGCCAAATGGGTAAAACACTATGCGAGATTAATTTTTCCATTATAGTGTAAGCGTCTATCGTAATAAGAAGCCTGTTATGCTCAGAATAATTGCACTTATTATTGGTTCCTTAACCATAACAAATGTCAGTGCTGAACCACTCGATCACTATCAAATATTGAACCATCTCGATAATTACGGAAACTTATATCTACGAAATAAGCCTTATACATCACTTCCAACTGGCTTGGTGGTAGATGGTAATCTCAATATAGAGAACACTGCGATCACACGCCTACCCAAAGGGTTAGAAGTGAACGGCAGCCTAAAAGGCTCTAACAGCCAACTCGCTCGAGTCCCGAGCGGGGTTAAGATAAAAGGTTACGTCGACTTGATTGGCAGCCAAATCACCAGTTGGCCAAGAGGTGTAAGAGTGGGCGGTTTTATCAACCTCACCGATACTCCACTGGAAAGGCTACCGAATGGCTTTAGGGTGAAAGGCGATCTGAGCGTGATCCGCACTCCTTTAACCGAACTCCCCAATGGGATCGTGATTGATGGCGACTTATATATAGGCGGTTCTGGGATTACAACATTTCCCGAGACTATGACAGTTAAAGGCAACATCTATCTGGGCGGCAACACTGTAACCACATGGCCAACCAATCTAGAACTCGGTGGCGCAGTCGCTCGCTAATTCAGGCTAATGCTCTATTGCTCTATTGCTCTATTGCTCTAATAAGTTAATGCTCGATCGCAGCAACAAGTAGCCATTCAGAAACAAAAAAGGAGCCCAAGGCTCCTTTTTCAATTCAATCAAGTTGCTAATCAACTAGCAAGCAAGCTAACGTTCGTTAACCAATGTTCTTCACTGGGTTGGCGTAGCTATCGATCAAGTACTGACGCGCACCTTGTGGCAGGTTCGATAGTTTAGCTTCAAACTCTTGTTTAACGGCCGCTGTAATCGACTCATCTTCTTTTTCTGCTGCCAGCAAGTTTACTGGGAACAGTTTGTAGTTATCGTGGATCTGACGATCGATCTCTTCAGCAAGCGCTTCAGGCGTATCAAAATCTTGGTCGATAACCTGACCGAAGCCAACGTGAACGCGTCCTTTATTACCGATGATGCCTTGAATGATACTTTCGATATCTTCAAACTCACCTTTTTCGTAACTGCCGTTTACATCTTTCTCGAAAAGCTCTATCGCTTTAGCTGTGTCACATGGGTCGTTCTCGTAAGAAATAGCCACAGGAACAATCTTCAATGACTTCACGTATTCAGGGAAAGCAATTTTTTGCTTACGTCCTTCAACGTGGAACATTTTCAAAATTGCTGGCTCAGTAAAATCGTTACCGTCTTTCGCACGACCTTCCTTTTGAGCGATCCAGATTGAGTTGCCTGTTTCTAGAGAGTGCTTAATGTAGGAAGACAACTGCCCTAGCGCTTTCATCATCTCACGCGGTCCTTTCAGAGAACGCTTTACGATGAAGCTCTTGTTCAAACGCATCAATTCAGTCGCACATGGCTTCTTCAACAGGTTGTCACCGATAGCGATACGACAAGTCTGATGATTATTTTGATGCAGAGCGTAATTTACCAACGCAGGATCCATAGCAATGTCACGATGGTTTGATACAAACAGATAAGCTTGGTTCGCATCCAGTGACTCGATACCCGTGTACGTCACACCGTTAGTGGTTTTCGCTAACGTGTCGCGTAAGTACTTTTTCACTTCAATCTGAATGGATTCAACGCTAGTCAGCTTGCTCCACTTCATTTTTAAGTACACACGCAAAATCGGGCTCATTAATGCTTTGAACCAAGACGCATGGTTTGAAAAACGGTAGTGCAAGATTGCACTGATAAATTCTTCATCATTAATAAGACGGTTTAGTGCCGCTGGAATTTCATCATCGCCGTAAGGACGAATATCAACATATGGATCGGTTGGAGAGGTCATTTTTTAATTCATATAATAAAAAGCTGGCTCATTCTACGCGTTGTTTTGACTTCTCGCAGCTACAGAGCCCATACTTTTGACAAGGTCAGACCAGAAACATTGAAAATCCCCTGTTATTGTTGGCATTCTTTAAGATTAACGGTAATCTTGACGCCCCAAAATTAAGGTACTATCTATGAACTTCGCTATTGAATATACATCGGCTTACTTTTCACACTTGGTGATCACACCACGCAAGAAAGTACTTAAACATAGCCTTGTATCGGTTCAAAGTGGCTTGGTTTTGATTAAGTTAGGCAAACAAGAGTATGCCGTTGAACCAGGACAAAGCGTCTGGATTCCGCACGACTGCCTAACGTCACTGACCTACTTTCCAAACA
This sequence comes from Vibrio sp. 10N.261.46.A3, assembly GCF_041472995.1. NCBI lineage: Bacteria > Pseudomonadati > Pseudomonadota > Gammaproteobacteria > Vibrionales > Vibrionaceae > Vibrio > Vibrio sp. 10N.261.46.A3. The sequence goes on from NZ_JBFRRH010000122.1 coordinate 26,809, forward strand.
CTCAGGTTAACCGCGTCGACTTTTCTGTTCGTTTGACGGATTCATTCCCAAGACAAGCGGGTTACATCACGCAAACTAACCTCTCTTCGGCACTACTAGAAAAGCTAGAACAAACCAAAGCTCGTGCTTCCAATGCCAATAATACGGAACAAGCGTTTAAAGATATGCTTTCTGTATTGAAGCAAGAAGTGTTGTCGTTTAAACCCCTGCTTTGCGAAAGTGCTCTTTCTCAGCGATTCAATCAGTGGAACATTGATGACTCAAACCTGCCACAAGAGCACACTCTGGTGATGGTGATGCGAGAAGCGAAGAAACGCATGCAGTCAGGCCAGAAACGTTCACTTGTGATTGATGACCTGTTCTCAGGTAAAGAAGAAGAGTTCGAGCAACTGTGTATGCTTGTTTTTGGTGAAGATTTATAGCTTGGCGGTAAGTGAGTGCTGGTATTTAAACTAGCAGCCAGATACTAAAAAGCCGCAAAAACTGAGTTTTTGCGGCTTTTTTAATTCTTACTATTTAGACGTAGATAGCAATCAATCTATGTCACTACCTGTCTAGAATGGCAACTCAACCTGCATCATTAGGTCGGCGTCACGTGAGTCATGCCAACGATAATCAAAGCGCATACGCGGCTGCCCTTCTACTTTCTCGCCAAAACCGATGCTGAGTTGAAGACCATGATTCATCAACCACTCTTCAGTCGACATATCATACTGCTCGTCTTCAAGGTCTTCTGGAAACCACATACCCAAGCCAACATAGTTTGACTCAATGCTTTGTGTCAGCAATGGCGAGTCTTTACTTTGAAGAACCCAATCAGACCAATAGTCCGGTGTACTTTCAGGTTCATCATCGCTCAGTCCGCTGATTTCCATCATACGTTGGCCAAAAGACTCGATGCTGGTCGAGAAATCTAGACAATTGTCATCTTCATCAGAAGTCAGCATGATTGAATCTAGGCTAAAAAAATCACACTCAGCATACGCAGGCATACTGCATGCTGCCATGATCAACGTCGCTGGTATCGCGCTCTTTAGCATAGTCCTCTGACCTCTTGATTAGTGAACTTACATTATCTGATACAGTCCACTATCTTGCAACATCTTTGTAACTGACTTTGTACTCAGTTTTGCCACATCGCTTCCACTTATCAGTGCATTACGTATGTCTGTGCTGCGAATTTTCACTTTTTCAGGGCAAGCCATTACAGACCACTGCTCGGTAATCTCATCTGATTTATAGAAAGATGAGAACTTAAAGAAGTTATCTGGGCCAATAACAAACGTCAGTTCAGCGTCACGATGTAACTTTTGAAGTTCACTGAGAACTGCATAAGTCGTGACGCTTTCACCTGGGGTAAATAGGCTCTTTTCGATCAAAGAAAGCTCCACTTGATCCAGTGAAAGATCGCTAATAAATGCGTTAACTAACTGACATCTCGTATCAAAGTCTAGCATCTCTTTTCCCCAAGCATGGGCAATACTTGGAACGAGTAAAATTTTGTCAAAGTGAGCCAACGAATCAATCACACTTTTGTGCCCTAAGCTCGGTGGATTAAACGCACTACCGAAAATGGCTATTTTTTCCATTATTAATTACTGCCTTCTCTTTCTAAGCTTGTGCAAAGAGGTTTTTAAATCGGATGATTTAGGTATGATAACACTAGATTTTTAATTTGCTTGCAGGAAAGGAATACGAATGGAACAGTTAATTCGTGACGAAATGCGCGTACTACCTTCAATTGACCCTCACTTCGAAGTGACTCGTCGTGTGGACTTTATTAAAACGAAACTTCAGCAGTCAGGCTGCAAGTCTCTGATCCTTGGTATCAGTGGCGGTGTGGATTCGACAACTTGTGGCCGTTTAGCACAAATGGCCGTTGATAGCCTAAATGAAAACGCTGGTAGCAACGACTACCAATTCATCGCGGTTCGCCTGCCTTACGGTGAACAAAAAGATGAAGACGAAGCGCAACTTGCGCTGTCTTTCATTCAGCCTTCTCAATCTGTTTCTGTAAACATTAAAGCGGGTGTTGATGGGCTTCACGCTGCATCTCACGTTGCTCTAGAAGGCACTGGCCTGCTACCAACAGATTCAGCAAAAATCGACTTTGTGAAAGGCAATGTGAAAGCTCGCGCTCGCATGATCGCACAATACGAAATTGCAGGTTACGTTGGCGGTCTTGTAATCGGTACTGACCACTCAGCGGAAAACATTACTGGCTTCTACACCAAGCACGGTGACGGCGCATGTGATTTAGCACCTTTGTTCGGCCTGAACAAACGTCAAGTTCGTGAACTAGCAGCAACACTAGGCGCTCCAGAGCTACTGGTTAAGAAAGTACCAACTGCAGATCTAGAAGAGCTTGACCCACAAAAAGCCGATGAAGCAGCATTGAACCTTTCTTACGATCAGATCGATGATTTCCTTGAAGGCAAAGCCGTTTCTCAAGACGTATCCGATCGCTTAGTGAGCATCTACAAAGCAACACAGCACAAGCGTCAACCAATCCCAACGATCTACGATTAATTCGTTTTTGAATTAGTCTCAGAATCAAAAAGGCCGGAAGCTCATTAACGAACTTCCGGCATTTCTATTTAGTGCTTTTCCTTTTGACCGAACGCGTCGTTAATCAACAACTTCGATATCGGTTTGAGGCACACTGCAACACGCCAGTATCTGACCCAGATTGCGTTCATGCTCTTGCAATGCAGGCACATCCGGTTGGTGAACTTGCCCTGACTCAAGGGTCACTTTACAAGCACCACAGAAACCAGCACGGCAACTTGAAGCGATAGACACACCCGCAGACTCTGCTTGCTCTAGCAGGGTTGATTGGTTATTACCTTCAAACAGGTAGCCATTGACACTTAACTGCAGTTGCTTCACCGCCTCTTCGGTAGACTGAGCCACACCAAACGCTTCTTGGTGGTAATGCTGAGGATTAAGCCCCATTTGAATCAACAGTTTCTTGGCATTATCCATAAAGCCATCAGGGCCACACACGAATGCTTGACGCTTGTGCAACTCTTCAATTTTAGCGACATGAGACACACTCAAACGTCCTGATAAACCATCCCACTCTTTCGTTGGTTGGCTTAATGAGTAAATCACATGTAAGCCTGGATGTTCATTGGCAATTTGATCGATCTCTGCTTGATAAGGGATATCTTCTTCGCTGCTGCATTGATGATAGAAAACCACATCATCAATCTGGCCATGGTCGGCTAAATAACGAAGCATCGACAACATTGGCGTAATGCCGCTACCCGCAGACAAAAGCAGCAGTGGGTGCTTAGGGTTTTGTTCTAAATAGAAAGCGCCATCTGGGTTTTGAGCAACAAGCGTGTCACCGACTTGGAAGTGATCATTGAGCCAGTTTGAGATTTGACCATCGTCCACTCGCTTCACGGAAATAGCCAAACGACCTGCGCGTGAAGGACTAGAAGATAGCGTGTAACGACGAGACACTTTTTCGCCATTAATCACCATCTCAATCGGTAAATGTTGCCCCGGCTGATAGCTTGGTAATGAATGGTTCTCTTTCGCTGGCTCTAGCCAGAACGTCGTAAAGTCTCGAGCGATCTCTTCACGCTCGACGCAAGTTAAGTGCAGTGACTCAACCCAAGTATCTTCGTAGTGCTCTTTCTCTTTGGTTTCAAGTACCTCAACAACGTCACCCGCTTTCACCAGACCTTCATTTTTTGCCACTAGGTTCTGACCAAAGAAAACACCACCACGCTCGTTGGCTCTGAATGTAGAGAAGGTATTAAGAGGCTCTTTTGTCGCTCTGAATTCGCCGCTCTCAACATCGACTGTCGTCAGAATACAACGCTCACAAGGCTTCACCGCTTCGAATTCAACCTCACCAATTCGGATACGCTTCCAACCGTCTTCGGCAAAGGCTTCTGTATTTGAAACAACAAAGTTAGTGCGGAACTGATCCATTGAATGAACTTCAGGGCTGCGGCGATTAAGCTCATCGAGAGAGGCTTGGCTAATCACCAACATTGGATAGCCGTCAGCGAAACTGACATTCTGACCAAGCTTTTCTCGAACACGATTGGATTGCTCACCACAGAACAACAGTTCTACGCGAACACCAAGCACATCGCTGAACCAATCATCCGCCTCGTCGTTGGTGGTATACGCGGTGAAGCTGTCTTTCCACACTGTTGCAAGCGCTTCTTGCATCTTGAAGTTTGCATATTTCAGGCGCAGCGGTTCTTTACCTTCGTAAGTAAAAATCAAACCGTCTGGCTGGAAGCTTGAAGACACCTTGACCATTTTAGGGTACTTACGCGCCGTCACCATTGAGCCGTCAGCCAACGCCAACATAAAACGTCTGTCGAAGGTAAGGCCCTGTTTTTCGACCCAAGCAGAAGAGAGTGCAATCCCACCTACTGATTTAACCGGAAACACGTTGATTTGAGATAAGGAAGGAGCTTGCTCTGAAGCCTTTCGATCTATAGGTGACTGCGACATAACGATTCCAATGTTTTGTTGTTTGTCCCAATGCTAACAAATGGTTATAAATAGATAAACTGGCAGGCATTAAACACTTGATACTAAGCTAATATCTTGAGATGTTTAAATCACTGCCTTGTATACATTAAGACAGCAATGCATTAACACTCTCCATACGTTCTATAATGTGAACACGGTTATCGCATTGAACTTTCATTGAATAAAAAGGATTTATCATGAACAAACTCGTCATTATCATTTTATGTGTACTGCTTCCGCCTGTTGGTGTGTTCTTCGCTCGTGGTGCAGGTAAAGATCTGCTGATTAACATCGTCCTGACCTTCTTCTTCTGGGTGCCAGGGATGATCCACGGACTCTGGGTGGCGACTCGTTAACCCGTATCTAAAAATAAATACCGAATTAAAAACCCATAAAAACAAGCTCCTAGCCCTGAAGAGTTAAAAATAGGATGAAATCAAAGTGCTTTTCCACTATCATCCTGTCGCCTAAACGTAAGCGATTGCTTTCACAGATTTCGCCGAGTTTAGGCTCCAACTACATAACACTTCAAATGGTGGGAGCCTTCAATGACACAACTTACGATTACTCGTCCTGACGACTGGCACGTTCATCTACGCGATGGCGAAGTATTAAAAGATACAGTGCGCGATATCAGCCGCTACAATGGTCGAGCGTTAATCATGCCAAACACCATCCCACCGGTAACCGATACCGAAATGGCTTTAGCTTACCGTGAACGCATCATGGCAGAGCAGCCAAGCGAGCAATTCCAGCCTCTAATGGCACTTTACCTGACAGACAACACAACACCTGAAGAAATTCGCAAAGCGAAAGATTCTGGTGCAGTAGTGGCAGCAAAGCTTTACCCAGCAGGCGCGACGACTAACTCTGATTCAGGTGTAACGTCAGCACAAAAGATTTACCACGTATTAGAAGCAATGCAAGAAGTGGATATGTTGCTACTGGTTCACGGTGAAGTAACCACTCACGATGTTGATATCTTCGACCGTGAGAAGCAGTTCCTAGACACAGTGCTAGCGCCGATTGTGAACGACTTCCCTAACCTAAAGATTGTTCTTGAGCACATCACAACTGCTGATGCAGCAAACTTCGTTAAAAACGCGAACGACAACGTAGCAGCAACCATCACCGCTCACCACCTGCTTTACAACCGCAACCACATGTTGGTTGGCGGCATTAAGCCACACTTCTACTGCCTTCCTATTCTGAAGCGCAACACGCACCAATTAGCGCTTATCGAAGCTGCAACAAGCGGCAGCAAAAAGTTCTTCTTGGGTACAGACTCTGCACCACACGCAAAAGGCGCAAAAGAGTCAGCATGTGGTTGTGCGGGGTCTTACACAGCGCACGCTGCCGTTGAACTGTACGCAGAAGTGTTCGACTTAGAAGGTAAGATTGAGAACCTAGAAGCTTTCGCGAGCCACAACGGCCCTGACTTCTACGGTATTCCACGTAACACGGACACCATTACTCTTGTTAAAGAAGAGTGGAACGTTGCTGAAACTATGCCTTTCGGTTCAGACATCGTTGTGCCAATCCGTGGCGGAGAGACGATTGCTTGGTCTGTAAAGTAAACGCTTGGTCGGTAAATAAGCGCTTATATTGAAAAATAAGAGCGTGGTGTTAATTAAACACGACCCATTAGATTAAAAGGGGCACCATAATGATTATGGTGCCCCTTTTTCGTTTCGCGGAGATATGGTTTTATTAAGACCAATAATGCGCGATTACTTACCGCGAATTTTTCCAATCACCGTCCAAACAGCAACAACGATCAGCCCAGCTAAGACACCAATAACACCGTTCAACAACGTTGGAACAACCGCTGTCGCTATCGTATGTCCACGAAAGTCCATAATAATCGGCTCAATTAAATGATGAATCGCAGGAACGTTGTGCACCACAATGCCGCCGCCAACCAAAAACATCGCGGCGGTGCCGACCACAGCAAGCGTCTTCATTAACTTGGGAGCAAACGCGACTAGCCCATTACCCAATTGGGTTTTAATGGTACTGCCATTCGATGTTCGCTGCAGATAAAAGCCTAAATCGTCTAACTTAACGATCCCTGCCACTAAGCCATAAACACCAATCGTCATCACAACCGCAATCAAACTCACGACAAGAATCTGAGTAAGGATACTTGTACCTGTCACGGTGCCCAGTGCTATCACGATGATTTCCGCGGATAATATGAAATCGGTACGAATCGCGCCTGCGACCTTTCTCTTCTCATATTCCTCTATGGATTCTCCAGTACTTGTGTCCTCTCCCTTTTCAGCCTCTTGATGAGCATGAGGAAACAGCTTCTCTAAGATTTTCTCGGCACCTTCAAAACAAAGAAACAAGCCACCAATCAAAAGCAAAGGCATGATCAGCCAAGGAATAAAGGCACTGATCAATAATGCCGCGGGCACCAAAATCAGCTTGTTTTTAAATGAGCCTTTGGCAACCGCCCATACCACTGGGATCTCTCGTTCAGCAGAAACACCGGATACCTGCTGAGCGTTCAGCGCTAAGTCATCCCCCAACACACCAGCGGTTTTTTTCGCTGCGACCTTGGACATCAGTGCGACATCATCCAACACGGTTGCAATGTCATCCAGTAGCGTTAATAAACTTGCTCCAGCCATTTTATGGTCTCTTTTAAGGGATTAAACAATTGATAAAATGTAACACCATCAATCCAGTCATCAAAGTTATGAGTCTGTAAAAAATAGAGTCACAAGTTGTGTTTTCTATTGCCGTCTCAGCTAGACAGGACTAGTCTGTCTTCATCTTTCGCGAACATAAAAGAAGAAGTATAGATGAAAAGTGAATACTCCTACCCAATCGGTAAGCCAGGACAAAAATGGCAAGAAGCAGAACGTCAAGCATGGTTCGCTCAAAGAACCGTTAAGCGTGAATACCAGCAAGAAGTCGTACCAAAAATCCAAGCATTGGCAGACCGCTTTGACATCGAGCAATACGGCGCATTGAGTTACGATGAAGCTCGTTTCCCGCTTTTTGCAATCAAAAGCAAAAACTGGGATGCATCAAAACCGACGATCCTTGTAACAGGTGGTGTTCACGGTTACGAAACCAGTGGTGTGCATGGCGCGATCAAATTCGCCGCAACTCAAGCAGAACAATACTCAGCGCACTTCAACATTGTTGTTGCACCTTGTGTGAGTCCTTGGGGTTACGAAGTGATCAACCGTTGGAACCCAAATGCTGTCGATCCAAACCGCTCTTTCTACGACGGTACGCCAGCAGAAGAATCCGCAAACCTACGTGCATTAGTCGCTTCTTTACCAGAAATCTTAGTTCACGTTGATCTACATGAAACGACAGATTCTGATGAGACAGAATTCCGCCCGGCACTTGCTGCTCGTGATGGCATTGAGTACATCGAAGGTATGATTCCAGACGGTTTCTACACGGTTGGCGATACAGAAAATCCACAGCCGGAATTCCAAGCGGCGGTAATTGCTTCAGTAGAAAAAGTAACGCACATTGCGCCAGCAGATGCAGACGGCAAGATCATTGGTTCTGAAGTTACCCAACATGGTGTGATTAACTACCCAATGAAGAAGCTTGGCTTATGTGGCGGTGTGACTGATTGTAAGTACGGTACAACCACAGAGGTTTACCCGGACAGCGACAAAGTGACAGACGAAGAGTGTAATGACGCTCAGGTTGCTGCGGTAGTCGGTGCTTTGGATTATGTAATTCAACACGAACTAAACGCGTAAGCTAGTACCTAGAACTAAGCCCTAAAACTAAAAAAGAGCCACAAGTGACGATTCGCTTGTGGCTCTTTTTTTGTCTCTTTCTCTTACCTGTCATTTCTTCTCAAGCATAAAAAAGCTCCCTTACACATGGTGCAAGAGAGCTTTGAAATAACGCTTCATCTGAAATAAGTCGTTAATTACCTAATGACTTACTCAGCGGCTTAGTGACTTTATTTTGCTGTTTCACTAACGCTTGTTTGCCCTTTGTCTACTTCAGTCAGCAGACCTTTCAACAAGCTGAAACAACCAATCAGAAGAATGATCGTAAACGGCAGTGCAGCAATGATCGTGATCGATTGCAGTGCTTGGATAGATTGAGTACCACCAATCCACAACATCACCATTGCGATAGCGCCTGAGATAACCGCCCACACCACTTTCTGTTTAACAGGGACTTCAAGCTTACCACCCGCCGTCATGCCATCGATAACGATAGAACCTGAATCTAGCGTAGTCACGAAGAATACGATGATCAGCGCTACAGCGATAACAGATAGAATGCTACCAAACGGGTAAGCATCTAGCATGTAGAACAAGCTTAGAGATACGTCTGTGATGCCTTGGTCGAGGCCAAGTTGCCCCACATGACTGATCACTTGCTCGATAGCCACGCCACCAAAGATAGACATCCAAGCAGACGTTACCAGTGTTGGGATAATCAATACGCAAAGTAGGAATTCACGAACCGTACGGCCCTTAGAAATACGCGCTACGAACATACCGAAGAATGGTGCATACGCAACCCACCATGCCCAGTAGAACACTGTCCAGCCATGCAGCCATGTTGTGTCTTCACGGCCAGAGCTTTGGCTCAGTGCAATGATGTTTTTCGCATACCCCGTCACAGCAGTCGCGACAGAATCAAGCACAGTTGTGAAGTTCAGAACAGCGATCAGACCAAGGAATACAAACGCAATAACCATGTTCAGGTTACTTAGGAATTTAACACCACCGTCCATACCACGTAGTACAGAGATGATCGCTAAGCCCATGATCAGAACGATGATAGATTGCTGAAGGAAGATGTTGTTATCCAAGCCAAACACGTGGCTGATACCACTTGCTGCTTGTGTACCACCTAAACCTAGTGAAGTCGCAAGACCAAACAGAGTAACCAGTACCGTTAGTACATCGATCACATCACCCGTTTTGCCCCATACTCGCTCACCCAAAATTGGGTAGAACACAGAACGCATTGATAGCGGTAAGCCTTTGTTGTAAACAAAATACGCAAGGCAAAGTGCCGTCATGCCATAGATAGCCCAAGCATGGAAGCCCCAGTGGAATACGGTCGCACCAAGTGCCAGTTCACGGCCAGCTGCTGTGAAAGGTTCTGCATCGAGTGGCGTTCCGAACCAGTTCGAGAAGAACGCGGTTGGCTCTGCAACACCCCAGAAAATAAGTCCAATACCCATACCTGCTGCGAATAACATCGCAATCCAAGATGACATTGAATAGTCCGCAGTCGCGTCTTCGCCACCTAAGCGAACTTTACCCAAAGGTGAGAATGCAAGAATAACGGCAAAAACTAACATGATGTTGGCTCCCCACATAAAGAGGAAGTCAAACTTTGATAAAACAGCACCCTTGATAGAATCAATCGCAGCTTTGGCATCTGCAGGAGGAAGAGCAAGAAGAGTGATGATGAAGAGAAGAGATAAGCCTACTGAGGCTACGAAGACTGTGTTATGGACATCCATGCCCCATTTACTGACGTTATCTTGACCAACTTGATAGTCAGTAGAATCAATACTGTATTTTTTTGATTTAAAACTCATAAATTATGATGTTCGCATATCCGAATCAACGAATATAAGGACGCTCTCCGTATCCAATTACTACTTGATTGGCTCGCCGAACCGCCTAAATAAAAGGCAATAAAAATCACAATAGTTAGTGATAAATGGACTTACTGGCTCAATCCCAAGGCGCACATTATAGCACAGCTCAAAGCATTTTGACTGAGTTTTAGCTCAATAGTCACCCAAACTACCGTTGATAGTGATAGTTAACCCAATAAAAACAGAATAAAATAAAAGAATAAAAACCTTCAAATACAACAATTTAAATTAAAATGACGCACCGTAAAATCACATCCAAACTTTTTGCAGATAATTTTAATAATCACCCAATTTACTTATAGCTCTAATAAAAAAGCCCCGCTATAGGGGCGGGGAAAGTTACCAAAGGTAAAAGAGAAATCAGTGCTCAAATGTCAGTGCTGCGTCTTACAGATCAGCACTGCACATTTCAAAGACAGTTCGTTAGATTGCGAAGCAAAAACCGAGGTTATAGTCTTCACCATTTTTCGCCGTGAACTCTTTGTCTTCACTTGATGCATTCGGGCGGCCACTTTCATCGCCTTTTACTAAGCTCACCCAGTGACGGATGCCAGAAGAACGGCTCGCCTCAGTTTGACCAAACGTAGTGCACGTCTCTAATTGGATATCTTGAATATCAACCAACTCCAGACGGCCTGTGCCTTTACGAGCGCCGATTGTCACTTCAACGTGCGTACCGCTTTCATCACGGAATAGGATTGCTGAAGGCTTAGATTTATCACCTGTGTAAGCCACAAAGTGTTTAGCGCGTTTCAGTCCAGTATGTTCGCCATTCTTGAAGTAAACCTGAACGTGTCGGTAATCGATCTCGTAGCTCACTACATCTTCATGTGAACCCGTCTCTAGAGGAAATAGAGTATCAAGCAACTGTTTCGCCATTTTTTGTTTTTCGAGTTGCTTGTCTGCTTTCACCATTTCGACGGCAAAGACAGCTTCAGCAATAAATGTTGAATGGTTTCTGTGAAGTTCTGTTTTGTCTAGTGTCAGCATATTCATAGTCTATCCCTCGTACGGCTTTAAATTTCATTTAGGTCAAACATCCCAATAGACCCTTTTCAAAATTGTTCTTTACTGTGTGGTTTCCATGTTTTTCATACTACTGTTATTTTTGAAACAATTTCACAACAAAAATTACACAGTGTGAATTTTACTAAATTGCTTTTTTACACAAACCGGCATTTCGAGCCCTCAGCCCTTTATTTAACTGGGTTGAGGGTTCCGTAGAAACGCGTTTACGTGTTGTTTGAATTTGTGTAATAACCTACCCCAACCAACTTATTGTCGATAACTCGATAGTAAGTGTGCTTAGTTTCCACTTTGCTCGACAGCGGGTTTAACCATCGATAGGTGTAAACGCCACGACCATTTTCTTTGGCTAGGTTTAACATCTCAGTGAGAATCGGCTTATCGTCAGGACTTAGAATTTCGTTGTGTGAACGCCCAACAAGCTCAGGAGACACGCCATGTGCGAGCAGCTTTCCTGAACTCATATCCATCACAAACACATACAGGTCCCCTTCTACAAAACTGCCTTCGGTATCATTAAATTCAGTAATGCTGTCTTGCTCAGATTCCACTATCGCGGTCATGGCTCTCGCCAATAACCGCTTAGCTTCTGCAGCACTGGAACGTTCTGGGTAATACCCCACGGCCACGATTACATCGCCGACACGCTCGAAGAAGGTGGTTTTAGGTTCGCCCATTCGGTCAGTCGGATTGGTCCAGTGATACTTCACCTGACCAAAACCCTTGTGTACCGCTTTGGTGATCATTTCACGGAAAAAAGGATTGCCGTAAACGTCTTGGGTATCCAAAACGCTGTCGCCCACCAGCACCATAGAAGAGCCGCCACTGGCAAGGAATTGGCCATCAATACCAAGAGCAAATACATAGAGCTCACCGTCTATATATTCGGCATCACTCATGAAGTCTTTCACGCTGTCGTCACCTTCTTTTTGAACGTGCACCACCGCTTTCGCCAACAAGGTTTTGGCTCTCCTTTCAGCGTCACTGACCACATGTGGCTCAGAGATATCGAGCACATTGACTGGCTTAATCTCTTTCTCGACTTCTGAATGCTCTGCACGCAATCCAATGCCGCTGACCACAGCAAACAAGGCGCAGCCAATAAGGATTATTCTGGATAGATTCATCGTTGTGTCTCCTAATAGCCGACTAAGGACGGTAGCCAAAGCGTGATTTGTGGGAAGAAAGCGATAACGAAAACGCCTACGACAGATGCAAGTACAAAGGGATGGATCTTCGCGGTGATCTGCTCGACCGTAGAGCCACCAATCCCCGAGGCGACAAAGATATTTTCACCGAGTGGAGGCGTAGCAAAACCTATCGAGAGCGTACACACCACCACGATACCAACGTGAGTAGGATCGGCGCCCAGCATGTACATGATTGGCAGCAGAACAGGCACAATGATCATGATCGCCGCCAAGGTTTCCATGAACATGCCGATGAACAGCAGCAAGGTGATCGTTAGTGCCCACACCATGTACATGTTGTCGGTGAAACTGAGTAGCGATTCCGCCACAACAACTGGGATTTTTTGCTCAATCAACAAGCGTCCGAACACAGTGGCAGCAAAGAGGATTAACAATACGCGTCCGGTGATCCATGTGGTGGTCGACAAAGATTTCATCACGCTTTTGAACGACAACTCTCGGTGAATAAACACACCCACAAATAGTGAATAAAAAATCGCCACAACCGCAGACTCTGTTGGTGTGAACATACCGCTGTAGATACCACCAAGAATCAGGAATGGCGCTAATATCGACCATAAACCGCGACGCAAGTAATGCCTTACATCACCAAACGACCATGTTTCGGTTAACCCTTTATAGCCTTCACGCTTAGCAATAAAATAGTTAGTGACCACTAGCGTCGACGCCATAATGAAACCCGGCACAACCCCAGCAACAAACAGTTTTGGAATAGACAAAGAAGCAAACTGGCCATGCTGAGCAATAGCTTCTGGCGGTGCCATTAATCCCATCGCAGAAATGCCAAAGATAACCAAAGGAATGGAGGGAGGAATGATGATGCCCAAGCCACCTGATGCGGCCGTTACTGCCGACGCGTAGCTCTTATCGTAGTCACGCTTAACCATCGCGGGCACCATCAACATGCCTACCGCTGCGGTTGTTGCAGGGCCTGAACCCGAGATAGCGCCAAAGAAAAGACACGCCATTACCGTTGCTGCGCCAAGGCCGCCTGTTACGGGCCCAGCTAAGCTTTCGGCGATATCCACCAAACGTTTGGAGATCCCCGCCGCCTCCATTAACGCGCCAGCAAGAACAAAAGCTGGCAGCGCCATTAATGGAAAGTTACCCACCGAAGTAAACGCAATTTGTACCAGTGCGATGGGATTTTTGTCGAGCAACATATAGGCCGCCATTGAAGCGCCGGCCAGTGATACTGTGATTGGTGCACCTAGAATTAACAGGGTTAAGAAGCCACCAAATAAAATTAGAGTTAAATAGGATTCCATTATTACATCTCTCTATTACGACTATTCTCTGTGATGACTACTGCGCTGACTTTTGTGCCGTCATTTTTCGCAGTTCTTTGACTTCTGGATCTTCGTTGGTTGCGCCTTTGAATAAACGCTCGTAGTTGTTCCAGATAATTCGAATCATCATTAGGGAAAACGCGATAGGTAAAATCATGTAGAAATACTTCATCGGGATGCCTGTGGTTTGAGATTTCCAAAACAGGTTCATTTTGTTAAACACGAAGTCGTAACTGAGGTAAACAAAGTAACCGTTGAAGCAGAGCCATAAGAAGTCAGCGATGGTTTCGCTAACGGTTTGCACGATTGGCGGAAAGAATTTGAAGTGAAAGCTCACTCGGTTATGAGCCGACATTTTGGCTGCCACAACAGCTCCCAAGTAAGCAAACCAAACGAACATGTAAGTGGCTACTTCATCACCCCAAGGTATGGAGTAATCAAAGAACTGACGAGTAATGATTTGTGTGAACAGCAATAGGACAAAGCTTGCGAGCAGCAGACAACAGGTATATTCCTCAATGTTGTTTAGGTGCTTTTTTATTGTTTTAGCGACTGACATATAACCTCCAATGTTGATTTCCACATGACAACCAGTCGCTCACGGTCCTAAAAAGATCAGGTACAGAACAGCTCAACGAGTACAGCCATGTAAATGCCCTATCTCACTGTTCTATCGCTAGGTGATTAGGTAGCGGAGAACAGCAGATAGGGCGAATCTAATCGTTACTTTCTACCTAGTAACTCAAGAACGTCGTCTAGCTTGTCTTTGCCTCCAATGCTTGAGTAAAACTTAGGCCAAACTGACTTAGTCACCTTGTTGATCCACTCTTGTTCGTTGTCTGCTGGGTCGGTGAATACCATGCCTTTTGCTTGTAGCTCTTCACGGATTTTATTTTCCGTATTTTCTAGATAAGCAAAGCTGTGTTCTGTCGCTTCCTGACCCGCTTCAAGAATGATTTTTTGCATCTCTGGAGTCTGTTGTTGGAAGACCGTTTCACTGACGATTAGCGGCTCAAGCGAGAAGATGTAGCGAATGTTGGTCACGTACTTTTGTACTTCATTGAACTTCATCGCATGCACAGTGATGTAAGGGTTATCTTGACCATCAACCACGCCTTGTTGCAGGCCGGTAAAGGTCTCAGACCATGCCATTGGTGTTGGGTTTACACCCCATGCTTGGTAAGAAGCAATCATGATTTCGTTACGAGGAACACGAATCACCAGTCCTTTAAGATCTTCTGGCGAAGCGACTGGCTTTTTCGAGTTAGTCAAAACCCTAAAGCCTGAATAAGCCCAACCAACGATGCGAACGCCAGCATCACGTATCGTGTTATCGACGAGGTCTTGGCCGACTTGGCCTTGAGTCAGTAGAACCGCTTCTTCTGCGCTTTGAATCACGTAAGGCATGGTCAATAGACCAACAGTTGGAGAGAAAGGGGTTACGTTGTTGATCGCCAGTACAGAGAAGTCGAGAAGACCGATTGCCGCATCGTTGACGGTGTCTTGCTCATTGCCTAATTGACCATTCGGGAACAGATCGATTTTTACTTTACCGTCTGTTTTTTGCTCCATCAGTTCAGAAAACGATGTCGCCAATTCCCACTGCGTACCACCAGCAGCATCGCCGATAGCCATTTTAAAATTCGCTGCTGCCGCGGTATGAGATAACACCGCTGTTGCTACAATTGTGACACCAGCAATAATTTTATTTTTAATAAATTTCATAGTCTTAACCTTTCCTATCGTACAGACTTCCTGCCTGTACTTTGCTCACAAGGTGACCTGGTACAACTTTCCTGGTCGTAGTTCTATTTCCCTATTTTGGAAACAATGTTCGAGTCGCGATTACAGCTTTTCATCCTTTAACGAATACCACTGATAAAGGAACCGCTGCCCCATTCTGCGAAACGGTGCAAACATCTCTGATTCCACCACTTCCCTCACGTTGGGGAACGGAAGTTTTGATTCAAATATTGGCAAGTCCAACTTGTGGCCTTCACCTGCGATCCACTGAGCGAGGCGCTTACCTGCTTGAGCGGAATACATCACGCCATTACCGCCATAGCCCAGCGCGTAGAAGATGGATTGCTTGGGATTCGGCTGATAGATTCTCGGCATCATGTCGTGGCTAACATCCACCCAGCCCCACCATGAGTAGTCGATTTTGATTTGATCGAGAGACGGGAATTTTCGAGTTAAATCCGCTCTCAACATGTCTTCGTATTTCTTTTCAGGTGCGTTCTTGCCACTGATGGCACTGCGCGTCCCAATCTGTACTCGGTTATCCGGTAACAGACGGTAGTAATGACGTAGGATTCGGGTATCTGTAATCACCTGATTGGTTTTGAAGTTACACGCGGCAATTTCGTCTTGAGTTAGCGGACGTGTCACCATCGAATTAGAAAGTACCGGCAACAAGCGATTCTTAAGCTCTGAATGCAAACCTTGGCTAGTGTATCCACCGGTACAAACCCCCACAGAACGTGCCTTCACAACGCCGCCGGGCGTTTTCAAGTAGTGCACACCGTTACGTGTTTCCCACCCCATTACAGGGCTTGCTGGATGCACTTTTACACCGAGTGCTCTCGCCTTTCTCAGATAGCCAAACGCCAGTTTCCCTGCATGAATACCAATCCCTTCTGGCTCATGCATTGCGCCTGCCGCTTCTTGGTCACCAACGTAATCTCGCTTTACGGTTTCCGCATCTAAGATCTGCGCATCGTAATCGAACGTGTCACGCAGCAACTTGGCTTCTTTCTCAAGTGTTGCCATCACTTTTGGACGGTGAGCGACATATAAGTGGCCGCCCGGTTGTGGGTCACAATCAATGTCTTTGATTAGAGACTTAAAGGTGTTCATGCCATCGACGCATTCGCGGTGCATTTTCAGCGCAGTTTCTAGTCCCCAGCGTTCAATCCACTGAGAGCGTTTTAAGCGTCCTGACGCACACTGAGCCTGACCACCATTTCGGGTACTGCAACCCCAACTCATACGGTTAGCTTCAATCACAGTCGCTTTAATGCCGTACATTTCAGCAAGGTGTATCGCGGTACTTAGGCCTGTGTAACCTGAACCGATTATCGCCACATCAACATCCATATCCGATGTAATTGGACCATCATCTTCAGGTGGCGCGCCTGCCGTATCTACCCAGTACGTTGGTGCGTATTCCTTACCGTGACCAGGGCTCTTGTCTTTAAGTGGATCGTATTTTGGATCGTATTTATCTCTTGCTTGGGTACTTTCTTTTGCTTGGGTGCTTTTCACCTTTGGCAGCACATCGGCTGCCGGTTGTTCCATTACTAAACTCATAATTCGACTCTCCTAGTCATAACACGTGAACGGGTTGTGGTTTCGTGTCTAGCTCTTGGGAGTATTGTTGGGAGTCAAAAGAGGTCGTGTTTTACGGAAGGCATTTTTTACGCTGATTTTTCCATCTTTCAGGGTAAACACGTCGACCATGCGAGCTTCGATGATGCTGCCATCAGGGTTAGTCGCAGAGAACGTCGATTCACTCACCGCACGGTCACCACACACAAAATGGACAGGGTCGCTCCAAGCTGCATCTGGAAAGTTCTGCCAAACCAATTCAAAGCTATTGCGAACGGCTTCGTACCCTTCAATAGTATTTCCAAGCAAGCCTTCTCCTGCCACGGTGTGGAAGACACAGTCTTCAGTCATAAACGACATCAGTGCTTCGATGTCGTGGTTATTCCACGCATCACTGAAAGACTGTAAAAAGGCGGTGTCGACTTGGTTTTCCAGCACGAATGTCGCTGCATTGGTTTGCATATTCATATTCCAGAATCCTTTATGTTTTCGTTATTGGTTTAAATTTCAGTGGCTTTGCGCCACTTTTTTATTAGAGTGTTTAAACTAGATCTGTGGAAATTTAACAACTTGATAACAAGCTTCGCCACTCTAACTTCGAGTTGCTTTATAAACAATCTCTAAGCTCACAGATTTCATCTTTTTATAAACTAATTAGTGTTCTAATTTTATTTACCAGAAAAACAACTACGTTAAGTCTAAAACTAATTTAAATTGATATAGATATTAGCCTTTAGTCGAAGTCAAAATCTTGATGGTACTTTCGGCCATACTGCTCAAGTTTACGGTTATGGGTATTCACTTGTAATTCAATATTACCCTCACCTTTATTAATAACTTGATTGTTATCTACATGGGCTTCATTTTTTATATCGGTTAGCTTCTCTTCGATATAATCAGTCGGTTCATTTAAAACATTCATGGATATTAACTCCTTTATCAGGTTTACTTTCGCTGACGGAAGAATATGAACGGATACTAGACCGTTTGAATATTCTTTCTCATCGTACAAAGACTGAATGGCATCATTACTGCCGTCCTTAAATGGATGAATGGAATACCACTTATCCGTTCGTTGCTCCTGCTTATCGCAGTCGGCTACTTTAAAGATCTGAGTTCTTTCAAGTTCATAGGGTGAGTTAAAAACACTAACCCTATGATAATTAATCGCTTTAACAATATTGATGCAGTCTTTACTTTGGCTATGGCACACAGACCACAACGCATTAATCAGGCTATCTGTCCATTCAAGTAACCGGGTTGGAAACCCCTGCTTCTTGGCTAAGCACATCAATAACCAATCGTTTATCTCGTGTGAACTCAGTGAATGCCCACCGTAAACTCTCACGGTTGAAAGCAACTCTTGTTCGACTCGGCGAATGTTTTTACGATTTGACCGGCCTAAGCTTGGCATCAGATTACGGTTGTCATAATCACACACGTTATAAATTAAACCACGCTCTCCACTACACCCCGTGATAAGTGAATCGATTATTTCATACAGCTCTTCGAGTGAGCTTATATAACATTTATTGTTCACAGCATGCATGTAATAGGTCACTTAATTTAAATTTATTACAATTAAAAATTAACTATCATGGTTAATCAGTATCGTTACGAATGATTTTAAAAATGACAATAGGTATATATCTTTATCAATGGCCATATATCCTCATCAATAACTAACAGTTATAAAACCATTAACTAAGGAGCAATTAGCTAAGGGTCGATTAATAAGGAACGACAAAGTTTATATAACTAAAACCACTTATATGTACAACAGTCATTTAATTCATGTTCTAACGTTTGACTAAGGATTATTGAAATACGGGTTGCCGGTATTCACTTAAGTACATTGCCAATACCCGTTAATATTGCCCGACCACATTCTCGATTGCACTTTCTCTAACACTCTCGAAAATACCGTGGCCGGACAAACTTTCTACGACTTATACGTAATCTTTGTATTTATCTAGGAAACGAACCGGTGTTGATAGCGCATCTCGGCGGAACGGGTCACCCAACTCCTGAGTACACATGATTTCAATGATGGTTGTTTTGCCTTCGTTCATCTGCATGTCGATGGCTTTTTGCAAGGTTGGACCTACATCTTCTAGCTTATCAACCGTGATACCTTCAGCGCCCATTGCTCGTGCGATTTCAGCAAAGCTTTGGTTATCTAGCTCACCGGCAACAAAGCGTCGGTTGTAGAAGTCGACTTGGTTCTTCTTCTCTGCACCCCATTGACGGTTGTGGAATACCACTGCTGTCACTGGAATGTTATGACGAACACATGTCATGGTTTCCATCAGGCTCATGCCCCACGCACCGTCGCCTGCATAAGAGATAGCTGGGCGATGAGGTGCTGCTGCTTTCGCGCCAATGATAGTTGGGAACGCGTAGCCACAGTTTCCGAAACTCATTGCCGCAAAGAAGCTACGTGGTTTTTCAAAGCGTAAGTAGCTGTTTGCCACCGAGTTGATATTACCGATATCGGTCGAGACCATTACGTCTTCAGGCATCGCTTTTTCTAGCTCACGCAATACTTGGCGCGGGTGTAGGTATTCACCACCAGAGAACGGAGTCTCATGTGAGTTTTCTTCAATCATATCCAAGCTGAAAGAGTCACGTTCGTGTGTCCACTCATCAAGCTCTTTTTCCCATAACGCTTTTTCTGTTGCGACGGTGTCTTGGCGAGCACCTTTATTGTCATCACACAACAATGCACGGCCTTCCAATCTTTCAGATAGAGCAACCGCAGCTGCTTTCGCATCACCACAGATACCAACTGAAATTTTCTTAACCAGACCTAGCATCTTGTTGTCGGCATCAATCTGAATGATTTTCGCGTTCTTCGGCCAGTAGTCCATACCATGTTGAGGCAACGTACCAAATGGACCAAGACGTGTACCCAAAGCGATAACCACATCCGCTTGAGCCATCAACTTCATTGCTGCTTTCGAACCTTGGTAGCCTAAAGGACCACACCATAATGGGTGACTAGCAGGGAACGAGTCATTGTGCAGGTAGCTGTTCACAACGGGTGCGCCCAGTCTTTCTGCCAGTGCCGCACACTCTTGAACGGCATCTGCCATAACCACGCCGCCACCAGAGATGATGACTGGGAATTTCGCTTCAGCAATCAGGTCTGCTGCTTCATTCAGAGATTTCTCGCCACCTGGACCACGATCTAAACGCGCGGGTTTAGGGATCTCAGTTTGAGTTTCACCGTAGAAATAGTCACGTGGAATATTCAGTTGAGTTGGACCCATTTCGCTCATTGCGCGGTCAAAGCATCGGCCTGTGTATTCCGCCATACGGTCTGGGTGCGTTACGTGTCCTTGATACTTAGTAAACTCTTGGAACATTGGAAGCTGGTTACACTCTTGGAAACCACCTAAGCCCATTGTTTTTGTACCTGTCTCAGGCGTCACAATTACGACTGGGCTATGTGCCCAGAACGCCGCTGCAATCGCAGTCACACAGTTACTGATACCCGGGCCATTCTGCCCGATAACTACACCGTGGCGACCCGATACACGAGAGTAACCATCTGCCATGTGGGCCGCGCCTTGCTCGTGTACTACTGGGACCAATCGAATGCCAGCAGGAGCAAAGATATCCATTGCGTCCATAAATGCTGACCCCATGATGCCGAACATGTCGGTAACATCATTAGCAACCATAGTTTCAACGAACGCTTCTGATGGTGTCATTGTTACTGTGCCGGAAACAACCGTACGTTTTTCTTGCTCGCTCATTCTTCCATTCTCCTTGAGTTAACCAAAATTTCATTTTTCGGAATGAATTGTCTCTTTTTCGAATTCAATTTCACCTTAGTAGTAGAATTTTTGCGCGTCAACTTTTTATATTAAATTGGAACAATTCATTCTAATTAATAAAACTGGATCACATTATTGGTAGTTTTTCGTACAAAAAGTGCCGTTAACTTAGGTTGAGCTGTTAATAATCGACGACATAGCGCAATAGCATCGACAAATAATGGGTTATATAGAGGGAAGAATGATGAAAGAGTCGGAATTGATACCAACGCGACAGGTAAGTGTGAGAGAGTGCTTTGGGATCGACAGCAACCTAACGGTGATGGCGTTTGAGCATGCGGGAGAGTATGTGCCAAAAATCGATCCTAACTACTGTTTTTATCCTGAAGTGACGCTGGCCATATTGGCGGGGTTCACTTCCAATCGTCGCACCTTGATACAAGGTACGCACGGGACGGGCAAGTCTTCTCACATTGAACAAATTGCCGCGAGATTGAACTGGCCATGCTTGAGGATCAACCTAGACGGGCACTTAAGTCGATTGGATTTCATTGGTAAAGACAGCATCGCCATTAAAGATGGAATGCAGGTGACAGAGTTTAAAGAAGGCATTCTTCCACAAAGCATTCAACAGCCCATCGCGCTGGTATTAGATGAATACGACGCTGGTCGCCCTGATGTGATGTTTGTGATTCAGCAGCTATTAGAGCAAGACGGGAAATACACCTCTTTAGAACAAAACCGAGTGATCACGCCTCACCCTTCTTTCCGCCTGTTTGCTACCTGCAACACACTTGGCTTGGGTAACTTTTCAGGTTTGTATTCGGGTACTCAAGTGCTTAACCACAGTCAGTTAGATAGATGGAACATCATCGCTACGCTCAACTATTTAGACCCACAACATGAAACCAAGATAGTGTTATCCAAACTTCCAGAGTTGAATAATGAAAGTGGCCAACAGTTAGTAGAGAAAATGATCGCAACCGCAGGATTCACACGCAATGGATTCAGGGCTGGTGACCTTTCGACTGTGATGTCTCCGCGAACAGTGCTCACTTGGGCTGAAAACATCCAAATATTCGACGATGTAGCGACGGCATTTAGGCTTTCATTCTTAAATCGCTGTGAAGACGAAGAGAAAGAACTGGTTAGCGAATACTATTTCCGTTGCTTTGGTGAAGCCTTGGAAGCGCATACTCAAAATTATTCGCACTCGGAGTCGTAAACTATGGCCAATGTTTCTTCTCAGCAGAAAAAGATCCTCGATATTGGTGTGTCTGTCGCCAGAGCAATCAGTGGTGAACTCGAGCTGAACTATCGGGGAGAACGTCTCTATAAAGGCAATAGCCCCTGTTATTACCAGTCTGCACACACCAACGATCTCACCTTTGTGTCTCGCCACGAGCTAAAAAATAGCAAGCTATCGATGCAGGGCAAGATCGATTCATCGGCACTGCGATTATTGCTTTCAGACGCTGATCTCCATTATTCATTGCGCCCTCAAAACGAAATAGAACGTCTGCTTTACGACTTCTGCGAACAGGTCCGAATTGAATCTCAAGTCCCGCCTTATCTAAAAGGCGTGACCACCAGTATCCAATTCAACTTTGCGTATTGGAGCAACCAATATCATCAGAATGGCTTTACTGAATCACGAATAGGCATGTTGCTGTTTACACTGATGCAGGTCATCCACACACGCTTAACTGGCGTTCCGGTGTCTGAACCCATTGCTGAAACCATCGAATCGACTCGCGCCGGCATCGTGCCTACTTTTGGGCACAGCCTAAAACGTTTAAAGCAACATCGAGCCGACCAACAACTGTTTGCACACTGCGCCAACGAGTTGGCAACCCTTGCACAAGAGCTCATCAACCAAGAGCAAGAGAGCGATAACTCGCCCACGCCAACCGTTGAAGAAGACATCAAGATCCTCGCGCAGCTTGCCTTGATTGTTGATGGTGACATTCAAGATGAAGACGTCGATACCGACATCACAGGCAGTAGCAAGGTATTCGAACTGTCGGGTGCCAATTATCAGGTCTTTAATTCAAAATTTGATCAAGTCATCGCGGCAGACAAACTCGTCAGGCGCGCCCTATTACTCGAACTGAGGCAGAAACTTACCGATGACATCATGGCGAGACAAGTCAACACTCGCCGTTTAGCCGCGATGCTCACTCGCTTTGTTGCCACGCCACAAACGAACCGACGTCAGGA
Source organism: Vibrio sp. 10N.261.46.A3 (assembly GCF_041472995.1). Lineage (NCBI taxonomy): Bacteria > Pseudomonadati > Pseudomonadota > Gammaproteobacteria > Vibrionales > Vibrionaceae > Vibrio > Vibrio sp. 10N.261.46.A3. The sequence goes on from NZ_JBFRRH010000122.1 coordinate 49,790, forward strand.
CCATTTAGAAGAAGGCATTGTTAACGCCACTACCATCACCAAGCTCATCACATCGCCATTAGATCGCACTGTCTTTTATCAACCAGACATTGGCGCATCTCATCAATGTGCCATCACATTTTTGATGGACTGCTCAGGCTCAATGCAAAAGCACAGTCACAAGTTAAGTTTGTTGATGGATACCATTCTCAAATCTGTTGGACTGGCCAACATCCCTTTCGAGATCATTGGCTTTACTACCAATAACTGGAACGGTGGCAAGGTCTATCGGCAGTGGCTTAAACAAGGCCAACCAAAGCACCCGGGCCGCTTAAACGAAGTTCGTCATATTGTATTCAAGGATTTTGATACGCATTGGAGACGCTCTCGCCTTGGCATTGCGAGTCTTCGTAAAGCCGACATCTTTAAAGAAGGGATTGATGGCGAAGCGGTGCAGTTCGCGAGCCATCGATTGCAGCAGCACACCGCCCAGCGAAAGGTTTTGATTGTGTTCTCAGACGGCTGCCCAATGGATACCGCCACCAGCACCGCCAACGATCAGTTCTATTTGGATAACCACCTCAAACAAGTGATTGAACGTGAGTCGACCAAAAACGGGATTGAGATTCATGGCGTGGGAATGGGAGTGGATTTGAGCCCATATTACCGCAACAACATTACCTTGGACGTACAAGAGAGCTGCTTGTTTGGGCTATCTAGGAGCATCTTTGAGATGCTAAAGCGCTGACGTGTCAGTGAGGAGGGTTTCATCAAGCATCAAACGAGAATCAAGCCCTCCTCCTTCAAAGGTGACTTTGATAAAGAAGACGTTCTAAGCTGCAAACAAAGACCATGCAGAGACAGCCATTAAATACCCACCAATCAACATCAGCACAATAAACACTAGCTTTCTGAGTTGATCATTGGATAACGGTGGTGGAAAACGTCGAGCAAACATCGTGACAAGCGCTACCAAGGGAACAGCGATCGCTGATAACCACAGCATGCTCTGTTCCATGTCGCCTGCAGCGTAGACATTGACCGTACGGGACATCGACGTACAAGCGAAAACCATCAGCAGTGTGCTTCGCACCAAATCGAGCGTAAAAGGTTGCCGATAAAGATGATAAACAATCGGTGGACCTGCCATCCCGAACAACCCTCCCGCTAACCCAGAGCTAAATCCTGAGACAAGGAAAGATACGGTTGCCGAACGGACCGTTCTGGTTTTAGGTTTAAACATAAAGCTCAAGCCTGCGAACAACACCATGGCACCCAATAGCCCTCGTAGGATTTGGGTTGCAGACTCGCTCAACTCATCCAGTAAGTACACGCCCATCGATACGCCGGGAATAATACCGATGACTAACACCACCAGAATCTTGAGCTCCCCAAGCAGTAGCTTACCCATCAACGCCACCAAGCAATTGAACAAGGTCACAATACTAACCACCGCGGCTATAACGGGTAGGGATACCAGATTAAGGCTGACCGTTAACCCAATCACGATGATACCGAGACCAAATCCAGTGACAGTTTGGAAATAGGTACCCACCGCAATCGTGGCAAGAATGGCGAGTAAAACAGGTAACTCCATTAGCTATCCTAATTAGGTTGTTTGGGGTAAATATGAGCGCATATCAGCGTTAGTTTAAGCAACTAATGTTAATACCTAAATTCAAACTCCGACTCTTCTCTTTCTTCAACATCAGCTTCAAAGTCAGCCTTAGAGTCAGACGCTTTCCCTTGCTGCGCTTGTACCGCGGTAACGGCAATGACATTAAAGATATCTTCGGCACTACAGCCTCTGGACAAATCATTCGCTGGTTGATTTAACCCTTGCAGCAACGGGCCAATCGCAATCGCACCACCTAGCCTTTCCGCAAGCTTATAGCCTATGTTCCCCGCTTCTAAGTTAGGGAATATCAACACGTTTGATTGGCCTTTCACCTCTGAATCAGGCAACTTTTTCGCCGCTATTTCAGTGACAATCGCCGCATCAAGTTGGACATCTTGATCGACGGCGACTCCGGGACAACGTTGTTTCACAAGTTGAGCGGCATTACGAACCTTATCGACCGATTCGTGTTTGGCACTGCCGTTGGTCGAAAACGACAGCATCGCGACTTTAGGTTCTTCCATCAGGAGCGTTTGAGCGCTGTTTGATGCCGCTACGGCAATCGATGCCAGCTCGGTTTCATTGGGGTTAATAACCAAACCACAATCGCTGAAAATCATACCGCCTTTAAGATTATGGAAAGGCTCACACAACATCATCAAGAAGAAACTCGACACCAATTCGCTGTCCGGTGCAGGGCCTATAATCTGCAGCGCAGCTCGCACCACATCAGACGTGGTATAAACCGCGCCATTAACTGTGCCGTCTACCAGCCCTTCTCTGACCATCAAATTGGCAAAAACAAGTGGATCTTGAACCAGCTCTAGGGCGTCATCATAAGTCATGCCTTTGGCTTTTCGTAATGTATACAGCCGCTCAGCGAGCACCTCTTTGAGTGACGACGCCTGTGGAGAAACAATATGAATGCCTGCGAGGTTAATGTGATGCAGTTCTGCAGCAGCGATGATCGACGGTTCATCGCCGACTAATGTGATGTGAGCGAGCTGTTTGTCGATTGCCATTCTTGCAGCAGCTAGCACTCGCGGGTCCTCCGCTTCACTCAAAACAACACGCTTACGATCTAAATGAGCTTTATCAATAATCCGTTCAATCGCCTTCATCTTTAAATTCCATTTATTGAGATTAATTGTTCCATAATTTACATTTATATTATTGAAATAATAAAAAAGGTCAAATTTTATTCAGATAATTGAAGAATAATGATTTGGTATGTACACTCTTAGGCATAGACATATCGCAAGGATGAATCACTGTATGCAAACAGAAACACCACAAGTTCAAGGGGATACACCGACCCTCCGACTTTTTGCACTATTAGAGGTGATAGCGCAAAAAGACGAGTTTATTTCTCTGCAAGGTTTAGTCGAAGAGACCGGATTGCCAAAACCCACGCTGCACCGAATGCTGCAACAATTAGAAGCTGCGGGCATTATCCAAAGAGATGGTGACGAAAAGCATTACAGCTCTGGCATTCGACTCAGAAAACTTGCCGAAAACCTACTTTTGAATAGCACCATGCACAGCGCGCGACGTACTATCCTTGAAAATCTAAGAGCAGAAGTTGGCGAGAGCTGTAACCTGACGGCTCTTTCAAGTGGTGAAATCATCTATCTTGATCGCGCAGAAACTGAAGCCCCCCTTCGCTTTCACCTGCACCCCGGCTCTCGCGTTCCCGTGCACTGCTCGGCTACTGGCAAACTGTTTTTAGCGCACATGACTAAGTCGCAGCGCAGACGATTAATAGAAAATGTGCCGCTGACTCAATACACAGTAAACACGATTACCGACTATTCGACTCTAGAGAAAGACATCGAAGAAGCAAAAATCCAAGGTTTTGCTATTGATGATGAAGAGTTTTTACCAGGCTTAGTCTGTATCGCTGTGCTGATCCCCTCACCAACAGGTCAATCAAACCTAGGCCTAGCGATACAAGCACCTGTGATTCGAGTGAAACCGGATGAAGCAATAAAGTTCTTACCTTCACTTCAAAAAGCAGCAAAAGCGCTAGCGAAGATCGAAGCTGATAATTGGAGTCAGCAGTAAGCACTTTCTTAGAGAATTTCGAAGTCCATGGCTTAGCTGATCATGGATTTCGAAAATGCTACTTTGATAAACAATGATTTGGTAAACAATGCTTGCGCAAACAAGGGCTTCAAAACTATCGAATTAACAACCACAATCTGCGACTAATCAACATTTGGTCGAAGTGTTCTGAACACTCGCCAACCCGCACATCAGCAACACGTCTAAAGTAATCACGACAAAGGAATCACGATGCTAAACATTGATAACCAGCACTTACTCTCTTTTATGGTGACAGAAGCGAACAACGCAGTTGCAGTCACAAACCCAGCAACGGGTGAACTCATCGGGCACGCACCGGTATCATCAGAAAAAGAGTTAACGAGCGCGATTGAACGAGCTCATGTAGCGCAGAAAGAGTGGGCAAAAATCCCGGCTAAATCTCGTGCTGCACTACTTCATCGCTGGCACCAGCTGATCCTCGAAAACAAAGATGACCTTGCTCGAATCATGACAATCGAACAGGGCAAGCCGTTAGCAGAAGCTACGGGCGAAGTGATGTATGGCGCGAGCTTCATTGAGTGGTTTGCAGAAGAAGCGAAGCGCACTTATGGTGATTCCATTCCTAGCACAGTCGCTGGCAAACGCTTGGTGACCATCAAGCAACCGATCGGAGTGGCGTGTGCGATTACGCCATGGAACTTCCCTATTGCAATGATCACTCGTAAAGCGGCTCCTGCCTTAGCTGCGGGTTGTAGCTTTGTCGTGAAACCTTCGGATGAGACACCGCTTTCTGCGTTTGCTGTGGTTGAACTGGCTTATCAAGCGGGTATCCCTAAAGATCTACTTCAAGTCGTTCTTGGTGAAAGCCCTGAACAAGTGGGCAACCTATTCACTTCGCATCCGTTGATCAAAAAAATCTCTTTCACTGGGTCGACCCGTGTGGGCAGTATTTTGATGGCTCAAGCTGCAAAAGGCATCAAACGCACCTCTATGGAGCTCGGTGGCAATGCACCTTTTATTGTGTTTGACGATGCTGACATCGACGCGGCCGTTCAAGGCGCAATGGCCTCGAAGTTCCGTAATGCGGGCCAAACTTGTGTCTGTGCAAACCGATTCTACGTTCACAGTAAAGTGTACGATGAGTTTGTGGCTAAATTCGATCAAGCAGTTCAACAACTTAAGATTGGTAACGGTTTAGATGAGGGTGTCACGATTGGACCTGTTGTCAGCCTTAATGCGAAGAACAACATCCAAGCTTTGATAAACCGAGCGATTGAACAAGGTGCTGCGCCTGTCACGCCAACTCAGGAGCTTAATGGGCTTTTCATTCAACCTGTTGTTCTTAAAGATGTAAAACACAGCATGGACATCGTTCAACAAGAGATCTTTGGCCCAGTCGCGCCTGTGATGAAATTCGACACGGACGAAGAGCTTATCGAGATGGCCAACGATACGATTTATGGTTTGGCGTCTTACTTCTACAGTCAGAACATCCACCGAGTATGGGACATCGCAGAAGCGCTTGAGTACGGTATGGTCGGTATTAATGATGGCCTGATCTCAACCGAAGTTGCGCCTTTCGGTGGTGTGAAACAATCAGGTATTGGCCGTGAAGGTGCGAAAGAAGGCATCGATGAGTACATGGACATTAAGTATCTTTGCTTTGGCGGAAAATAAGGTTGGTAGTAACTAAGTTCTGGCAGTGATTAGGGCTCGGAAATAATTAAGTCTTAGTGAGCACTAACCTGCCCCATTATCCCCCTTTCCCTTCACAAAAATGAATCAAAAAAAAGCCGCGCTATAAAAGCGCGGCACCTTGGGCTCGGTTAAAGGGGGTTTCTTTTTTTAGTATTTTACATTCTCTGTTTTTGTTATTCGGTTGCTTCGCTATTCCTGTGCTTTCAGTTTTAGACGCATCGCGTGCAGTACTGGCTCGGTGTAACCGCTCGGCTGAGCACAGCCTTCGAATACCAACTGACACGCCGCTGAAAATGCAATGCTGTTTTCAAAATCAGGCGCCATGTTACGGTAACTCGGGTCGCCAGCATTTTGCTCATCCACCACTGCGGCCATACGCTTCATGGTTTTCATTACTTGGGCTTCCTCGCAAATACCGTGACGTAACCAGTTAGCGATGTGTTGACTTGAAATACGCAGCGTCGCTCGGTCTTCCATTAAGCCGACATCGTTAATATCTGGTACCTTCGAACAACCAACGCCTTGGTCAATCCAACGAACCACGTAACCCAGAATACCTTGGGTGTTGTTATCCAGTTCACTTTGAATATCTTGCGCAGTCAGCTTTTGGTTGCCTAGTAATGGGATAGTAAGAATATCATCGACATTGGCTCTCACTCGCTCACGAAGCTCTTTCTGACGGCTTGGTACACTCACCTTGTGATAGTGCAGCGCATGCAAAGTCGCGGCGGTTGGAGAAGGAACCCAAGCAGTATTAGCACCCGCTTGTGGGTGTCCAATTTTCGCGTCCATCATCTTCGCCATGTTATCTGGTTCTGGCCACATACCTTTACCAATCTGGGCTTTACCTTGCAGGCCACAAGCTAAGCCAAGATCAACGTTTTGATCTTCGTATGCGCCAATCCAAGTCATGGTTTTAAGCTGTGTTTTAGGAGCAAAAGGCCCCGCTTCCATACTAGTGTGGATCTCATCACCCGTTCGATCTAGGAAACCGGTGTTGATAAACACGACACGGTCTTTGGCTGCGCGAATACACTCTTTCAAGTTCACAGAGGTACGACGCTCTTCGTCCATAATGCCGACTTTAATGGTGAAGCGTTCTAAACCTAGTGCATCCTCAATGCGACCAAACAACTCATTGGTGAAAGCCACTTCTTCAGGGCCATGCATTTTAGGTTTTACAATATTGATGCTGTTCGCGGTCGAGTTTTGGTAAGGGCTATTACCCTTTAAATCGTGCATCGCGATGAGCGAGGTAACCATGCCATCCATGATACCTTCAGGCACTTCATTACCTTCAGCATCAATAATCGCAGGGTTAGTCATTAGGTGGCCCACATTGCGTATGAACAACATGCTGCGACCTTTCAGCGAGATCTCGCCTCCCGTCACACTGGTGTATTGACGATCGGGATTTAGGTTACGAACGATGGTTTTGCCGTTTTTCTCTAGCGACTCTTGTAAGTCACCTTTCATCAAGCCTAACCAGTTACGGTAAGCCAATGCTTTGTCTTCACCATCAACCGCTGCTACCGAATCTTCACAATCCATAATGGTGGTGAGAGCCGATTCTACCAACACATCTTTAATGCCAGCTACATCGACGCTACCAATCGGTGCGCTTGGGTCAATTTGAATTTCGATATGTAAATTATTGTGTTTCAGCAGAATACTTGAAGGGGCACTCGCATCACCTTGATAACCAATGAACTGGTTGCGATCAATCAGAGTGACTTCTTCGCCGTTATCTAAGGTCGCTGTCAGTGTATTGCCAATGCTGACGTTGCTGATGCTGTATTTGGTGACGTCTTTATGGGAGACACCGTTTAGCGGTGCAGCATCATCAAGGAACTCACGAGCATAAGTCACTACTTTAGCGCCACGAGCAGGATTAAAGCTTCCGCCCTTTTCCGCGCCATCACTTTCGCTGATCACGTCCGTTCCGTAGAGCGCATCATATAGGCTGCCCCAACGTGCATTGGCTGCGTTAAGTGCAAAACGTGCATTCATAATAGGTACAACAAGCTGCGGCCCTGCTTGTGTTGCGATCTCAGGCTCTACGCTGGCTGTCGTCACTTGAAAGTCATCGCCTTCAGGAACCAAATAACCAATCTGCTGTAAGAACTGTTTGTACTCCACAGGATCTAGCGTTTGCCCAGCACGCTCTTGGTGCCAGACGTCAATTTGATGTTGAAGATCTTCACGCTTGATAAGCAATGCGCGATTTTTTGGAGCCAAATCTTCAAGGATGGTTGCAAATGATTGCCAAAAGTCTTCAGCGACAATGCCTGTTCCAGGAATCACCTGCTCATTAATTAATTGGTAGAGGGTGCTATCAATGTTCAAGCTTCCCTGTTGAATACGACTGCTCATAAAATCTCTCTCAAACTAATTGATGGCTACTCAATAAATTTTCGTGACTAGCTCAAATTTACTTTACTGACTTAAACTTACTTAACGGACATGAATTTAGCTAATTTATGCCGGTTATATTGGATATTCATATAAAAAATACCCTACAAACTGTGTTATTCCGTTACTCCACTCTCGATTTCATTGGCGACACTTTTAATCAAACGACGCATCCACTGGTGGTCTGGATTGGTTTGTAACAATGGACTCCACGCCATCTTCACCTCAAAGGGTTCAATCGCAAATGGCGCAGGCTTGATCAACAATCTAGGGTTATTGCGCTGTAGTTGAGCCGCTTTGGTAGGAATAGTCAGGATCAGGTTTTTCTGTTGAGCGAAGAGAATCGCCGACAAATAGTGTCGCGTAAAC